>NZ_JBFNXI010000007.1:0-126043 GCF_040812445.1 Lentibacillus sp. L22
ACCCTATAAAACGGAACGGATAAGTAGTTTTTTATCCGTGTCTGTTTTATAGGGTTCAGTTTATATTGTTGAGGGAGCTTTTTTAATCCTATCCATTTAAAAAAGTGGCAGCCGCAGCAAATTGTGGTAACAAATAAAATGAAATAGGAACAAGAATGTGGACAAAGTTAGGACAATCAATAAAAAATTCAATCCATCTCCAATAATGCCTTTACCCGTTTCACATACGGTTCCTTGTCATACGAGAAATACAGCTGACTGGAAAGCCTAATTGGATCACCAAAGAAAAACCGTTCATATTGAATTTCCCGTGTACCGAACGCACTCATCGCTACTTCCCATGCCAAACGGAAAATCTTCACACGTGATTCCGCATCGTCTGATTTTGATTGCAAATACTGATCCAAATCTCTTCTTAAAGACGATTGGAATGCGCGTTCTGTTGGGATTGACATTAGGCCGCTTGCACCCAGTTGCTGAATGATCTCGCCGAACCTTGCATAGACTTTTGTGAATACGTTACTGGCTACTTGCAGTGTCTTTTGATCGGGTCTCATTAATCCCCATTCATCCAATTCAGCTTCTGCCTCTGATTTGATGACCAATGCTTTCATCGTTTCCAATGCAACAATAATCTCAGAAACTTTTTCCTGCACATGCTGGTATTCACTGATATTGATCGTATTAATGATGGACTGAGCTACACCCAAGACAAATTCGGTTTTGATGACTTGCCTGGATGCGGCCTGGTGCAATGTAAACGGCAGGAATGAGCTGGCCCTTGCAAAAGTATTGGAAACCTGTATGTTGTCGTAATAAAAGACGCGCTCCCATGGAACAAGCACATCATCAAAGACAACAATCGTATCCATTTCCTCATATCGCGAACTTAATGGATAATTAAATGTTGAGTCACCAACGACAAATGATTCCCGGCAAATGAATTTCAAACCCTTGGTATTACTAGGAATGGCAAATGCAAATCCATTCGCTTTATCCTGAGCCCCGCCTGCTGAAAACACGACGATTTCATCCGTTATGCCACCCTGTGTCGCCAACAGACGCGCTCCCTTTACGATCAAGCCCTTATCATTTTTGTCCACGACCTTTGCGGCAATTGGCTCCGCATCCAAGTCCTCAAAATAAAATTGCCCGCGGTTGACTTGCGGATTCACAAATGTATGTGTCATCGATATATCATGTTCCCGGGCATATTCATAAAAGGATAGTAGATGTTCAGGAAAACAGTTTTCTTTTTCCTTTAAATAGTTAGCTGATGAGGCTAGTGCCATTACAACGGTATTCATATAATCCGGGCTTCTTCCCATCATACCATTGGTGAGTCCAGCCCATTGTTGAATCATCTTTCGTCTTTTTACCAGATCATCTTTTGTCTTTGGTTGTAAATAGGACATCCCAACTTTTTGTTCCGTTGACGGGGAAAGATATGTCATGATATCTTTTAACGATTCATCTTGTTGCAGATCGTACAATGCTGCCTGACTTTTCATAATTCCTTTAAATGCCGGGTGTTCGGAAATTTTTCCTGTAACAGGATCGCCATCCACCCATACATCCGTTTGCAAGTGGTTGATTCGGTCAATATATTCATGTCCATTAATGGCTGGCATAAACACACTCCCTAACGATTTTGTGAAATATGATCAAACGCCTATACGTTTCAGAATATTTTATTAGGATTTTGTTGAGATGTTACAGTTTCGTCACGCATTAACGGGCTTTATTTAACCATTTAAAAAAAGAATGATTTCAATGCAAATCACAATGAACTATAGTATGATATTTAATAAGGAGAATGATTGAAGAGGAGAGAGATAAGTTGAAAAAGATAATAACAGCATTTATTACAGCAACACTCATTTTTGGGCCAATTGGTACTTATATTTTTCACGATCAACCTACGACTGTTGATGCAAGAGGTTATAAATCAGGAATAAAGGGATTTAATTTTAACAACAAAAATAATCCTTCTCACTTCCAAAATAAAAAACAGAATTCTTATCAAAACAATCGTTCTTATGCTAACCCAAATAAAAAGAACAGGTTCATGTCAGGCGGGCTGATGAAAGGCTTGATGCTTGGTGGACTGGCTAGCCTACTGTTCGGTGGTCTGTTGGGTCACCTCGGTATTTTTGGTGCGATGATGGGTTTTATCATCAATATTTTGGCATTGATTGTATTGATTGCTATCATCAGCAAAATTGTTTCATTGTTTAAGCGTAAAAAGAGAGAAGACACGAATCCATGGAGAAGTTAATTATTTCGGAACAAGATATTATCAATGCCCTCTGTATATATACCGCACGTAAGAAAGAAATAAAACCAGAACAGGTGGAAGCAGAATTAATATATGATGATGACACCGGTTTTTCCGCAGAAGTTTACTGGTTAAATAGACAGCAGGTGCTTGTCACGGGCAATATCATGGAAGCATTACAAATGTGGCTGGAGGAATTTATGGGTGAGAACCCATCCGCTGAAATAAAACTCGAGCTCGATGATCAGGAAGGTATCATTGCGCTAGTTGGGTGAAAGAATGCCAAGGGCCGAAACAAGATATGTATCGGTACTTGGCATTTTTCAAAAGAAAAGCGTAATTTTACAAGACTTCGATGATTTCTTGCGCGAATCGGAAAGAAGATTTAATTCCTCATTAGAGTTGAGACCAGATTTAGGCTTCTTTCTCTTTATTCTCTAAGTGGATTTTTCTTTTATCCCCCTTCGCCTTTCTCGTCAATATTGCCTCAGTAACAATAGCGACGAGGGCGCCAAATACCAACCCATTACTCAATATCGACACAAGCGTTGGCGGCATGGTAGAAAATGCGTCGGAAGGGATAAACATCGTACCAATTCCGGCAAATAGTGAAATACCAGCAACTTGAAACAAGATCCGTTTATTTTCGGCAGCCTCAAATTCCTGTAAGGCTAAACCAATGATGCCGGCAAAAATCGGAAATATTGCGGCATAACCAACAGCTTTGGGAATGGCAGCTACAAATGCTGTAAATGGTGGAAACAGGCTAATGCCAACGATGATCAAGGATCCAATGATAAAGGGTAGCTTGCTGGTTATTTTCGTGGTGGCAATAAATCCTGCCGAACCGGAAATAGGGACAGCTCCGATTGCTGAGAACAATCCGCCTAGTAATTGGTTAACTCCTGATATAATGCCAGATTGTTTCAAACGATTTTCCTCAAACTGGACATGATGACGCTTCAGTACCTGTTGAACGACACGGACCGTAGCAAGCATATTGGCAAGTAACAATAATGTTATAAAGATAACCATAATAATCATGTTGGGCTCAATTCGCGGTGAACCGAATGCAAAGATTTTCGGTAAGTTTATCAATGTATTAACCTTGGTGACGGGTTCAGATAGTCCAAACAATGAAAATAGCAGCCAGCCGAAAACAATACTAAATAGTACTGTGTAGTGGCCAATTTTAGGGATTTTCATAAATAGATAGGATAATATAATGATTAAAACTGAAAGCATAAGCACATTCGTATGAACGGTATCGTCGGGATTCTCCAGCCCGAACATCCCTTGTACAAAGGAACTGCTTAGCTGGATCACCATCAGGATCAAATAAATGCCGGTAACAGCAGGGGTGAACAGTCGTGCCAGCTTCTCAACCAGCCCAAACACACTTAAAAGAATAAAAATAACACCACTTAATAAAAAAGCATACTGCAACACCCGTAATGTTTCCATATGAGATTCAAACAGCACGGTTCCTAATCCGGCATATAAAGAAAAAACTCCCCACCAAAGACCGGCTGGCCCTTCCTGAACTGGCAGGTGGTGTCCGAAGAATGTCTGCAAAAGTCCTGCCAATCCAAGCGCAAATAATGTTCGTTGGACAAATTCAATCGTTTCTATTGAATCAAGCCCGTAATCGGCAGCAATTGCTACTGGAATAACAACACTGCTTGTTAATATAAATAATGCCCATTGCAGGGACGAAAAAATAAGTTTCAACGTCAGTCAATCCTCTCACAACATGGTGTGTAAAATGATCACTGTATCATCATACGGCTAATAACATGATGAATCAAATGAACAGAACTGGAAAATTGATTCAGATAAAAAACAAGCTTGGACTTCCAAGCCTGTTATGATTAATTGGCAACCTGCACCTGTCTTTTCTTAAATACAGCAACTTTAGAAAGGATAGCTAACAGGACGAAGGTCACGACAAGAAAAGCAACAATCATGCTGACAACACCGCCCCAGCCGAAACTGCTCCAAAATAATCCACCGGCGGTTCCGCCAACACTTGAACCACAATAATAGAAAAATAAATATAGTGACGATGCTTGTGCCTTGTCATGCGTAGCCATCGCACCGACCCAGCCACTGGCGATGGAATG
Source organism: Lentibacillus sp. L22 (assembly GCF_040812445.1). NCBI lineage: Bacteria > Bacillati > Bacillota > Bacilli > Caryophanales > Bacillaceae > Lentibacillus > Lentibacillus sp. L22. Next base: position 4,402 of record NZ_JBFNXI010000007.1, read on the forward strand.
TCCGGCAAAGAAGCCGAATGTGAATAAGGCAATTCCGATGATTTTAATCACCAGGTTGACATTCAATGTGATTAAGGCACCGATTAGCGTAATACAAAGCGCGATTAATAACATGTTCCGCCGGCCGTATTTGATGGCTAAATTACCAAACCAGGTTGAACTGAATGTCCCAACAAGGTAAACGATAAAAATCCAGCCCACCAACGTTTGACTTAATGAATATGGCGGGGCGATCAATTGGAATTCCACGTAGTTATACATCGTCACAAAGCCGCCCATTAATAAAAATCCTAACCCATACAAGCATAGCATGGCTGGATCTTTTAAATGACTTCCCATTGATTTGGCGAGTTTGCCCAGCTCCAGTTTACGTGGCTGAAAATGTTTTGATTTTGGCAAAGCCCACCAAAAAATAATGCTGGCAACTAAACTCAAGACACCAATAGCAATAAGCGCGATACGCCAATCAAACATATCCGCAATCGAGCCGGTGATGATTCGCCCGCTTAGTCCGCCAATCGTGTTTCCGCTAATATATATTCCCATTGCGACTCCCAGGCTGGATGGATCGATTTCTTCACCAAGATAAGCCATAGCAATGGATGGCAAACCGGCAAAAACAATCCCTTGCAATACCCTTAGTAGCAATAGCGTTTGAAAACTAGGCACAAATGCAATGATGACCGCCACAACGGAGACAGCAAACACAGAGATTCCCATAATTCCTTTGCGTCCCCACGACTCTGATAATGAACCTACCAACAACATGGCGATTGCCAAAAAAGCTGTTGTTAATGATAAGGTCAGGCTCACCATTGTCGGCGAGGCATCAAATTGCTTGGAAAACGCCGGTAATAATGGTTGAACCACATACAAGTTTGCAAAAGTAATAAAGCCGCCAATGAACAGGGCAATATTTACTTTACGAAAGTCAGTCGTTCCCTTTTTTACATAGTTCATACGTGTTCACTCCAAAGATGAATTAAAAAAATGGCAAATTTGATTCCGCGGAAACCGCAAATCGCATTTAACCATCCTTTAAATGAGAGTTCAAAAAGGAGGATAAAAAGGACCGAGAAGTTCAAGACGGCGTAGCTTTGAGCACCGGAGTGTACAAAAAGGTACATGAGGAGCGGAAAAGCATGCCAACGAGCTTCAAAGGAAGGCCGACTAAAAACTGGCTTGCGCTCAGGCGTCGGCATACCCCTTTTGAAGGGGAACGTCATTTTTACCGGACTTTTTGAACATCCTCTTTAAATGATATCCAATATGTATTATTATAATGGCTAATAAAATAAAAGTATAATGCATTATTTTCATAGATTCAATGCATTTTAGTTATGATTGGAGGAGTCGTCAATGGAATGGCAGCAAATCGAATATTTTCAAACAGTTGCCCGTGTTCAGCATATTACCAGGGCGGCAGGGATCTTATCCATTTCCCAGCCAGCATTGAGCAGGTCGATTGCTCGTTTGGAAGAGGAATTAGGCGTTCCGTTGTTTAAAAGAAAAGGGCGCTCCATCCTGTTAAATCGGTATGGCGAATTGTTTTTAAAGCGGGCCAATCGCATTTTGAAAGAATATCAGGATGGCAAACAGGAAATTCGTGATTTGATTGATCCGGAATACGGGGAGATATCGCTAGGATTTCTCCATACACTCGGTGTGGAGAAAATCCCCAATTTAATTGGTGCCTTTCGCAAACAATATCCAAAATTGCGCTTTCAGTTTAACCAAAATAATTCCGCGGCACTTGTACGGCAGTTAGAGTCCGGAGAATTCGACCTGTGTCTGACTACTCCCATTGAAACCAACATTAAGGTCAATTGGCAAAAACTATGGAACGATGAATTGTTCGTGATTGTGCCAGCCGATCACCGGTTGGCTGGTTGCGAAAGTATCACACTGGAGGAAATCGCCGACGAAGATTTTATTGCTATTAAAGAGGGAAATTCACTGCGGCAAATTATGGATCAGTTATGCGAAGAAGCAGGGATACATCCAAAAATATTGTTTGAAGGCGAAGAAATCCATACGTTAGCTGGATTGGTCGGTGCCGGACTTGGCGTTTCATTGATTCCGGATGTAACGGGACTGGATCCAGCCAAAGTCGCCCGCCTGCATATCCGTTGGCCTAAAAGTGAGCGGGTTATTGGCATTGCCTGGCTGGATGGTGGTTATTTATCGTCAGCCGCGCTCCAGTTTAAGGAATTTGTAATGGAGTATTTTAAATAAAGTATAGCAGTATAGCAGGTAGGGAAAAGAACGGGAGAGGGCATCGTCCCAACGGTAAAGGACAGCACCCAAACAAGATAGAATCTCACACAGAAAAAGCAAACAGCATTTAAAGTTGATCAAACACAGCCAATAGTTGATCGAGCTAGACCGAAAGTTGATCAGGAACAAGGAAAAGTTGATCGATCTAGACCGAAAGTTGATCGAACAAACCATACAAAAAAGAGATGCCCTCCTCAGGCATCCCGTACATAAACTTATTTCGTATAATTATCAAAATATCCCTGTATATAAACGATCGGTGTCCCTTTGTCTCCACTGCCGGAGGTCAAATCAGATAGCGAGCCAATCAGATCGGTAAGTTTTCGTGGTGTTGTTCCTTGTGCTTCCATAGCTCCGACCAGGTCAGCATCTTCATCTTTTTCATCAATATACTTGGTAATGGCTTGTTGCAGTTCCTCACCTTTTAAATCAGAAAAATTGTTATCTGCAAGGTATTTTAATTTAATTTCATTTGGTGTGCCGTCCAGTCCTTTTGTATATGCGGGTGATACAACAGGGTCAGCAAGCTCCCATATTTTACCGACTGGATCTTTGAACGCGCCATCCCCATAAATCATAACCTCGACATCTTTGCCAGTACGTTCTTTCAACATGTGCTGGATGTTGTCAACGACTGGCTGGCAATTACGTGGAAACAACTTAACCTTTTCCTCAGTCGATTTATTGGAGCCAAGCAGACCGTATTCGTCATTGTAGCCACTGCCGTTAACAGATGTTGCTAATATATTATCCAGGCTATAAATCGTTTCACCACCATTGGCTTTCAGGATTCTTTTTGTCCGCTCGCGTGTATGGATATCACAAGTGAGGATATGTTTGGTGTGATCCAAAATTGTTTTCGGATTATTGGAGAAGATAACCTCACATTCGACACTGTATGCTTCAATTAACGATTTATAATATTCAATGTAGTCGACACCGGTAAAGGTATGCTTCATATATCCAAAATAATCACGGAATTGTTGCTCGGTTAGCACATCAGTCCAGGGATTGATACCTTTTTCATCTAGTGCATCGATATCTACCAAATGATTACCAACTTCATCTGATGGATAACTTAGCATAAGAACAATTTTCTTAGCACCTTTGGCAATACCACGAAGACAAATGGCAAAGCGGTTTCGGCTTAAGATTGGAAAAATGACGCCGATTGTGTGATCACCGAACTTCGCTTGTACATCTGTTGCGATATCGTCAATTGTTGCGTAATTTCCCTGTGAACGGGCAACAACGGATTCGGTTATTGATATGATATCTTTATCCTGAATAGTAAATCCTTCTACTTCTGCTGCATTCAATACACTGTCGACAACAATTTCATCAATATTGTCACCTTGATTGATGATTGGGCAGCGCAGGCCACGTGATACGGTTCCAACTACTCGTTCCAAAATAATCTCTCCTTGTTGCTATTAAGGTTAATATCCATAGTTCCTACTTGTAATATACACTGAAGAAGTGGTATAAGTAAAATGAATAAATATTATACCCAATATAAGGACTGTTTATATGAAAGGTAAGTTGGATTTATATAAAATCTTTGGGGTTGTTGCGAAAAACAGGAGCTTCTCCAAGGCAGCGGAGGATCTTTATCTAACCCAGCCGGCTGTTAGTCAGGCAATTCGGCAATTGGAGAGTGAACTCGATACACGACTTTTTAATCGAACACCAAAAGGGGTAACGCTCACAAATGAAGGCAAGCACTTATTTAAATATGTCCACGCTGCACTAAACTTGCTTGATACAGGTGAAGAAAAAATACTTGCGTTCAAACATTTAACAACTGGGGAGTTAAAGATTGGCGTTAGCGATACGATATCCAGATATTTTTTACTTCCCTATTTAGAAGTTTTCCATAATGATTATCCTAATATCAAATTTAAAATTGTCAACGGTACTACAGCTGAAGCGATTTCCATGTTAAAGACAGGATCCGTTGATATAGCTATTTGTAATTTCCCGGTTGATGATCCCAACTTGGAGATGCAGCCATTTCTTGAAATACAGGATATTTTTGTTTACGGAAATAGATTCAGGCAGCAGCTGTCTGCACCAATTCGTTTGCAGGAACTGGTGGAACAGCCCTTGATTTTCCTTGAGCCAAAGTCCAATTCAAGGGTGTATGTGGAAAATTATTTGCTATCCAAGGGCATCAAGATCTCTCCGGAATTTGAATTGGGCTCCCATGATTTGCTTTTGGAGTTCGCCAAAATTAATCTGGGAATTGCCTGTGTCACTAAAGAATTTTCTAAAACGTATTTGGATAAAGGACTGGTCCATGAAGTACAGCTAATCGACGGGATTCCGAAAAGAAGTATTGGTGTATGCTATTTAAAAAGCGTACCATTATCAACTGCTTCGACCAAATTTGTTGAGATTATTGAACAGGGAAACATTTCTTGATTGTTGCAACAAGGCCTGTCCTCTATGTGTAAATTCAAGGACTCTCAGTTTGCTCCGGAATGTTTTATATCACGATGCAGCCGTTTTCTGGCTGAAATGGTTTCCGGAGTAATTGGGATATGCTTTATTGCTTTTCCTAGCCCGTGTTGTGGCATATTCCGATAAAGTGTTTCATACTTGCCTTTATCAACTGGATAAGTTTCATGGTAAATGCCAACAGCTTCATTGTTGTCGACTTGTTGATTGAAGTTTTTCCATGCAGCCAAATGTTTTTCCCCTTTGGCATAGGCAAGTAAATCCTCAGTCGACTGCCAGTATTGAATCATGAGAGTTGTTCGTAGTCCAAAGTAATTTTCCATGGATAAAAAACCTAACTCCTCCTTGTTCATGTATAGTTCTTTAATCATGCCTCGCATTGCCTTGAAAACTGGTAGCCATTTGTGTACCGCAAATCGCTTGTTCATTCGCATGCCGATTAGAAATACAACAAGATCGCTGTCATTGTCGGTAGTGTAACGGCCAGTGTAAATTGACTTTCTCATGATTTTATTCCTCCCATTTGATGGATCCATCATGACACCCAGATATGATAATTCACTCACTTCGAATACGAAGCATCTTTTGCCTTTTTAATCCGTTCGGTAGTCGCCTCGCACCATTCAATCGCTGCCTGTGTTACCCTTTTTCCATAATCTAAGGTAAATAGCCAATAGATTGCATCTTTTTGATCATGTTTATTTGTCGTAATCATTTGTTCTATGTTTGTGTAAGTTTGATAAGTTATTTTCAATTTTTGCTGGTAATCGTTCAGTTGATTTAGCGTATTTGCTGTGGATTGATGACGTCCGAAAAATAATTTCAATAACAATTCATTTCGCTCCACAGGTATTTGTTCAATCGGTTGTTTGAGCCATTCTTTTAAGGTTGTTTTTCCTTTTTGTGTCAAGAAATACTCCTTTCGATCAGGCTTTCCTTCCTGTGTAGCTGTTTTTACTGTAGCCAATCCCTCTTCTTCAATAAATTTTAGGGTTGGATAAATTTGCCCGTAACTAATTTTCCAAAAGTGGTTTAAACTTTGGTCAATGAATTGTTTAATTGCATAGCCGGATTTGCATGTAGTTGTCAAAATCCCAAGTATTGCGTAGGTAGTATGATTGTATTCTTTCAAAAGGATCATCCTATCTATATGATATGTATCTGTTAGATATATGATGCCACAAAGCTGATGTTAACACCAAACACTATTTTTTGAAAATTTGATTTGATGTAATAACTTGTAATTACCTACTTCTGGTGAAAACGCCCAACACCTTCATTAGGCAAATGCATAAGGATATCATATACTACATTTTGAAGTGAGGGAAAAGAATGAATAACGAATGGAATCAGCAAGCCGCAATGCCTAATTATGAAGGGAATTTGTCAACTGCAGTGCCAGAACAACAAAGAAATTCACAAGAGGAAATGCAAGAGCCGGTTCAAGGGTACGGAGTGGGTTTTAACGGATATCCTGGTTTTGGGAGTGATATTGGCGGACCAGTACCTGTCAGATATGGATTTGGACCTTTCCTTGGCGGTTTGGCAGGTGGGCTGCTGACAAGTTATCTATTATTTCCGCATTATGGTGGTTACGGTGGCTATGGATATTACCCGTATTATCCAGGGTTTTTTTGGTAACTTTTTTGCTATGAGACAAAAATGCCCATTACAACATAAAGGCTTTGGCAGACCGCCGTTTATATGTAAAAGGTCTATTTTAACCGGATTTTAATTCATTTTATACGTAAATCACATTGCCATCATAACGTGAAAAGTTGTGATGGCTTATTAATGGTGGTGGAGAATTTTCAGGTCAATCAATTCATCCTATCATTCAGTCGAGATTACTCTCCAATTGATAAATCTTTTGATAGTGGCCGATATCGGAGCCTAAATGGTTGATAATTTTTGTGAAGTGGTTGATACATGCATGAAGTGGTCGATACCCCCTGCTCACACAATATTGGTGGCGATCAAAATCACATGCGCATGGCCCGCCATCGATTTTCCTTTTACATTGTGCTACTCTTATCCTAATAAAGAACGTAGTAGGAACAGAACTAGAGGTGGAATTAATGATCCATTTTTTGAAGGAAAAAGCTGAGCATTTGTTTTCCGGTTATTTTGCAATGGTAATGGCAACTGGTGCATTATCAATAGGTTCATACCTGCTCGGAATGCATATGATTGCCAAGACATTGCTGGTTATAAACATATTTGCCTATATTGGATTATGGACACTAATGATTATTCGCATTATTTACTTCCTTCCAAATGTATTAAATGATTTAACCAGCCACTCGAAAGGGCCAGGTTTTTTTACATGGGTTGCGGGAACGTCAGTGTTTGGCAGTCAATTGATTATCGTTGGGCATCATCATGTCGTATCTGAGTACCTGTTTGCGCTGGCTATTATTTTATGGTTGATTATTATGTATACCTTTTTTACGGCGGTTACTGTACGCAAGAATAAGCCGACAATCGCTGAGGGAATTAATGGGGCATGGTTAATTGCTTCAGTTGCCACGCAGTCTATTGCTATTTTGGGAACATTATTGGCGCCTTACGTAGGCGGAGAGGCGCAACGAATCCTTTTGTTCTATACATTAGCCATGTATTTTCTAGGGTGTATGCTATATTTGAACATTATTACGTTAATCTTTTACCGGTTTACGTTCGTGGAGTTCAAGTTTGAGGCACTGACACCGCCGTATTGGATTAATATGGGGGCCGTTGCTATTACAACATTAGCAGGGTCAACATTGATTATGCATGCGGACTTATTGCCGTTTTTACATCAGATTACCCCGTTTTTAAAAGGCTTTACGTTATTCTTCTGGATTACGGGTACATGGTGGATTCCGTTACTTTTTATCCTGGCGATTTGGCGGCATATCATCCATCATTATCCACTGACTTATGATCCGCAATTTTGGGGAATGGCCTTTCCGCTGGCGATGTATACAACAAGTACATATCAGTTTTCTGAAGCATTGGGACTGCATTTTCTACTAATCATTCCTAAGATTATGTTCGTGATTTCCATCGCTGCATGGGCTCCTGGATTTATTGGTTTAATCCATCATGTCATCGTTTCTTTTCAAAGGCATAATCAGCACCTGTCCTGATGAGGAAATATAAGCTTTTGAACTATTTGAATAACCTTATGGGATACAACACAGGATTTTTGTGAAAAAAAGAGCCCATAAAAAAATCGCAACAGTCTCGTACCGTTGCGATGTCAATCATGTTAGCTGATAGCTCTCGTTTGTCTTACAGGGATTACTTGTCTTAACGTATTCATTTCTGTTTCATTTAATGGAACGAGTGGTAAACGAACCCCGCCGACCGGGATGCCAGTTATGTTTAAAGCAGCTTTTACAGGTGTAGGGCTAGGCGCTTCGAATAATGCCTTCATGATCGGCAAAAGTTTGCGATGCATTGCCGCGGCCTGTTGTACCTCACCATGTTTAAAATGTTGCACCATTGCCTGCATCTCATTGCCGATAATGTGCGATGCAACGGAAATAACCCCAGTTCCGCCAACAGATAATACGGGCAAGGTCATACTGTCATCGCCACTATATAAGGTGAAATCAACTGGTGTTCCCTGAATGATTGCCGCTGTATCATCCAAATTCCCGCCGGCATCTTTCACTGAAACGATATTATCGATTTTCGACAGGGCAATAATCGTTTCCGGTGACATATTGATTACACTGCGTCCGGGAATATTGTAAAGCATTACCGGCAATGATGTAGATTGGGCGATTGTCTTGAAATGCTGAAACAATCCTTCCTGTGATGGTTTGTTGTAATACGGGGTAACCAGCATGACCCCGTCAACGCCGATCTCTTCTGCTTGTTGTGTTAATTGGATAGATGCGTGCGTGTTGTTTGATCCTGTTCCGGCGATCACAGGGATCTGTTCCCCTACAGTATCCTTAACAAATTTAAATACTTGCAGTTTCTCTTCAGTTGTTAACGTAGGTGATTCTCCCGTTGTTCCTCCTACGACCAAACCATCTGATCCATTGGCAATCAAATGTTGCACTAAAGCAGCGGTTGCTTCATAATCCACCTCACCATTGGCATTAAATGGCGTTACCATTGCAGTTAATACCTGACCGAAATACATGTCGTCACACCCTTTGAAAAATTTTACTTGCCTTTTTTGGAATAAGGATGATCAGGGCAATCGGCTTAAACGCAAAAAAGCAGCAACGACGGCTTCATTGCTGCAGAATAGTTTTATATGAACATTTCTGCGTAAGATAGCCCTCCATATAGCTCACTATATGACAGTCCTGCATTTATTCAATAACAGAACCAGCGTCCGGAACATGAGCTTCCTTCCGCTTCGGCAAATTCCCCTTTCCACCATGATCACCGGATTCTCATGATCCTCCTATGATGTACTCATGTCTTTGCTCCTCTATCCTTATATCAAAAGAATTGAAATAAGAAAATATTTAACTACTTGTACTGTACCAGATAAATGAAAAAACAACAAGGGTTAGAAAGTAAATTGATTAAAATGATTTTGATTCTATGCAGGAACGATTAGTTGACAAGATAGTGAAGCGGTTGTACAAAGGAGTAAAGCTATAGGAGGGCTATAAATGCACGTAAACATGAATGGAAATGAACTGGTACTAATGGTTGGGGATATCACCGATCAGCAAACAGATGCGATCGTTAATGCGGCTAATGGGACACTGCTTGGCGGGGGTGGCGTCGATGGTGCCATTCATCGGAAAGCAGGGAAAGAATTACTTGCTGCATGTAAAAGGATCCGGTCGGAGGTATTACATGGAGCGGAATTGCCAACTGGTGAGGTGGTTATTACCGATGGCTTTGAACTGCCGGCCAGTTATGTGATTCATACAGTCGGCCCCATTTGGAAAAAGGGAGATCATGAGCAGGATATTTTGCTGAAAAGCTGTTATGAAAATTCCTTGAACTTAGCCCTGGAGAAAGGGTTGAACAGTATTGCATTTCCATCTATATCGACAGGCGTTTATCGGTTTCCAATAGACCGGGCGGCCGAAATAGCTATGAAAACGATTATTAACTTTTTAACTGCACATCCATTTGGCATTGTCAAAATGGTATTGTTTTCCGAACAAGATTATCAAACATATCAAACCGCCCTCACCAGAATATTGAATGAACATAGTGGAGGGTGACTGGTGGACAAGCAAATGACGCCCAACCCAAAATGTTGTTGGTGAAAGGATGTTTTTTTCCCGCCAAAAAACGGGAATCGCTGATATAATGTGAGAAATCGCTGATATAACGCCCAGAATCGCTGATACAATGTACAAAACCGCTGATACAATATCCGGAATCGTTGACAAATTTACAATGCAAACAAGCTGTACCGTCAAAACGTTTACGAGATCAGAAACTATTACGTCTTGCTAATCCCAATTAAGGAGTCCCAACTGGAAATTTTTGGGGGCCTAATAAACTTCAACTACCCAATCGCTGTGATATGATAAATATAAAGCTGAAATAGTAAGAATCGAGGAGATAGACATGAAAAAAGTTGGGCTGGTTATGCGTAAGATACAATTTGCAGAAGCACAAGGGCCACGTGTATTTGCTGATCGATTAAAGCAAATTGGCAAGGAATTGGGAGTGGAAATCGTTTTTATTTCCCCGGAGCGCCATGTCAGCGAATATGATCATCTTCCAGGTTACGAGTATGAAAAGGGTGATTTGGTCAATTACGACATTGTGCTGGATAAACTTGATAAGGAAAATATTGATCATGTTATATACACCGTATCGGGGTTTACCTATCTGAACATGTTTATTAAGCATAGTGTGCTTTTTCCACACAGTATCCCGGATCCGGCATTAACTGGTTATGAAATGATGAAGCCATTTTACGGGATAGTGGATAAGGCGATTGTGCAAACTGAATATTTAAAAGACAAATTGATGACAACATTTGATGTGAAGGATGTAACGGTTATTCCGATTGGTTTTAATGAGAATATGGCCAACAAATATTTTGACCCACAGCAAATCATCGATAACCGGATTCTCTGGATTGGCAGGGACGAGGAAAATCGCCGGCCCGATCTGGTTTTTGAATATGCACGAAAGAATCCGGATAAGGAAGTGGTGATGGTATTCGGTGGGGAGCGATATCGGGAAAGTGTTAAAAAATATGTCATACCGGATAATGTAAAATTGGAGTTTGCGCTGTCACAGGATGAGATTTTTGCATTGATGAATAGTGCCAAAGTGTTTTGGAGCTGCTCGAAATTTGATACCTATGCGATGCCCTTAACTGAGGCGTTAGCAATGGGAAAAATCATTGTAAAGCCAGAACACCCATGTTACAGGCATATTAGTTCGCAGCACGCTTTTTCCGGAAACGAGCAAAATTGGTTTGAGCTTGTCAATATGGCAGCTGCATCACCATACAAAGTCTCACAGGAAAACCGGAAGTACGCATTTGATAACTTTTCCAGCACCATCATGAAACAAGGCTACCGGGACTTTTTCGATGCCTGGCTATAGGACAAAGGGGCGGTTCTCCAGTCCCACCATTTTATGGAAGTGCCGAAAAAAAGCGAATGGTCCTGTCGATAAAAATGGGCAAAGCCGCTGACCGCACTGAAAAAAGAAGTGGGATAATGTGCCTGTCCCTTTGTCCCGCATTGTCAAATTTGTTTGGCGGGTCTATAATAGATGCTTCTGGTTTTATTCTATTTACGGAAAGAAGTGTCCGAGGTTGCAATTTTGTAGAGTTGTAGTGCAGATTGCTATTTTGTGCGTTATCTATATGATTGGTAACGGTATTCAAGACGTCCTTCATTTGTCGATACCAGGTAGTGTGATCGGTATGATACTATTATTCGCCATGTTATCCATGAATATTATCAAAGAGAAGTGGATCAAGGATGGGGCTGGTTTTTTTGTTAAACATCTGACCTTTTTCTTTATCCCGGCTACAGTGGGTATATTAAACTATGCCAATATATTCGCTGGCAAGGGGTCACTTTTAATCGTGATTATCCTAATAAGTACTGTACTGGTGATGGCCGGGGCGGGGCTTGTTAGTCAATGGATTATTCGCTGGAAGGATGTTAAGGATGATTAATCTTTTCATCGGGGTAGCTGCGATTATTGGTACGCTATTAATCTATTTGTTTTCGATAAAAGTTCATCAACGGATTAATTTCAGTTTTACCGCACCTGTCATTATCGCCACGTTTCTCATTATTGTTGGATTATTAGTTTTTAAAATTCCTTATGAAACATATATGGTAGGCGGTGATTGGATTAATAAACTGCTTGGCCCCGCTGTTGTTGCGCTTGCCTATCCGCTTTACCAACAACGGGATACATTGCGACAACTAATCATACCAATTCTCGGCGGCACTTTAACTGGGGCGGTAGTTGGTGTTTCGACCGGTATATTGCTGGCAAAATGGGCCGGATTTGATAAATTAATTATTTACTCCCTTGGCCCCAAATCAGTAACAACACCAGTTGCAATGGCAATCGCTGACTCAACGGGAGGAATTACCCCACTTGCCGCTGTGTTTGTGATGATTGCCGGGATTGGTGGTGTCATGATCAGCTCCTTTATTTTAAAGTTTTTCCGTGTTAACCACTATTTAGGTAAGGGTGTAGGGCTGGGATGTGCCTCTCATGCGATGGGAACGGCCAGCGCGATGGAAAGTAATCCACTTGAGGGATCGATTAGTACAGTAGCTATGGTTGTTAGTGCAGTGGTTGTTTCGATTATCACACCAGGCTTGATTGTATTATGGACTTAAGAAATCGTGAATCAAACAGGATCAGAACGGCTAAACCACTTAGTTTAAGACAGCCGTTCATGAAAAACCTGTTATTTCCAACGCAGTGACATTGCCAATTTACAACATTGCCCTTTGTCGGAATACATGTCAAAAGTTATGCCGTCCGGGGTATAGCGTACCTCCACTCTTTCTTTGATGCCGGCTGAGTGGATCAACTGTTTTACCTTGTGTTGATCACCGCGCTGTGCTGCATCCATTACATTGCCGGCAAATTCCCTTGATTCACTCAATTTATTCAACAAGACGTTTCCATCCTTCATTAATTGTTTAAACGTTTCAGCGGATTGATGAAAAAGGGTTGGATCAACTTTTGGATACTGCCGTCTGATTTCCGGATACCCTGTTTGCGGTTGTATTCGATGATAGTTGTCAACCGGTTGATTAACCGGGATAAATGGCAAACAATATATTGATCCCGGATAGGGTTGAAGCGGATGATAATACATCAGAATGCTACCCTCCCACCTGTTCTCGTGATGCACCACCTTATCTTCAATGTTACTTGCAAGATAAGAAGGTGTCTTACTGCCGGTTCATGCATGATAAATCCCTCTACACTATATGTTTGCCAATGGATAACGTGCAAATTGGGTAAATGCCACGTAATTTTGGCTGATTTATTCATTCAGCCAAAAATTTTTATTCCCTGTACGACATTCCAAACCAGGTAAACAATGTATAAAATCCCTGCTATCAAATAGCCAATCAGAATCGTCCCTGTTGCAAGCCCCGTAGAATTGTACATGCCAAAAATAACACCCAAAATAATGGCTAAAACAATGACGATGATCGGAATGATATGAGATAGCAAAGCACGTCGGGCATGGTATTTGACACGTCCATCCTTTGTTACAAAATAAACGATAAGCGGAAACAAAAACGGGGCAAAAAAGATGCTAAAGTAATTTAAGGATGACAAAATTTTGTTTTCCGTATTCATCTTACTTTCTCCTTTCAAAAACGGTACCAATTTTTGAATAAAACCATGCATAGTATTTCGCAACCTCGATAATTTATCCCAAATAGCACTTCCTTTACACCTTTTGCGGTCACCTATCACACCAGTCAGTTGACATTTTTAGAATTTTTATTATATACTTAACTCAACAAGGTTGAATATAGATAAACTGTATTGAATATAATTGGGCAAATGTTTCATTTCATGATCGCATTACCCCTGTTTTGAATAATGTATTAAAGAGATCTTCTATTTCTCGTGTAAGCGGATTCAATTGTAAAGGATAACTCCAAATTAAAAGGGAGGGACAATAATGGTTTATTGGCCAAGTCGTGTACAGATTAAAGAGGTTGGACCACGTGACGGTTTACAAAATGAAAAGAAACCTGTCTCAACTGCTGACAAGATAAATTGGATCAACATGTTGTCGGAAACCGGGGTGAAGGAAATTGAGTATTCATCGTTTGTTCATCCGAAGTGGGTTCCGCAACTAGCGGATGCGTATGAAGTTGGTCTGAAAATAAATCGTAACCCAAATGTCCGTTATTCCGCTCTCGTTCCCAATATGAAAGGACTGGAGCTCGCATTGGAAGCCGGAATTGATGGTGCATCCGTATTTATGTCGGCAAGCGAGACCCATAATAAGAAAAATATTAATAAGTCCATTGCAAAAACGTACCCGGTGTTGGCAGAAGTGATTAAAGAGGCAAAACAGGAACATAAACATGTAACCGGTTATGTTTCAACGGTGTTTGATTGTCCATTTGAAGGCAAGATCACTCCGGAGCAGGTGATTCGTGTTTGTGATAAATTATTCGAATTTGGTGTAGATGATATTTCACTTGGGGATACAATCGGTACCGCTGTCCCATCCCAGGTGGATCAGCTGCTGGAAACGGTATTGCGGCGATATCCACAGGACAAAATCATCATGCATTATCATGATACGAGAGGAATGGCGATTGCTAATATTACCAGATCACTAGAATACGGGATTACCAGATTCGACAGTTCGATTGGCGGGTTGGGTGGTTGTCCATATGCTCCAGGAGCTGCCGGCAATGTAGCGACAAATGATGTGCTTTATCTGTTGCATGGTCTGGGAATAGATACAGGAGTCGATGAGAAGAAACTTCAGGAAGCCGCCTTTTATATCCAGAACAAATTGGGAAAAGCACTGCCAAGCAAGTCATTAACTTACGCTGCCAGTCAGGCTTGAAAGGCTGATCATATAACACAAAAAGGTGATGAATAAAGCCATCCTGTCACTTGTGAGCCGGTGACTGATGGCCTTTCTTGGCTTGTAAGATTTCAGAACTGGGGATTCTTAGTCAACATTAACAGCTCATACTTAGGCTTACCAACCTCTAATCTTGACGACATAAGGTTAGTATTCTATGATAAATACACCTGTATGGGTGCTTCAAAAAGGAGGATAAAAAGGACCGAGAAGTTCTAGGCGGCGTAGCTTTGAGCACCGGAGTGTACATAGAAGGTACATGAGGAGCGGAAAAGCAAGCCAACGAGTTCTTCAAATGAAGGCCGACTAAAAACGGGCTTTGCGCCCACGTCGGCATACCCCTTTTGCAGGGGCATGTCATTTTTACCGGACTTTTTGAACATCTTCTGTATCGGAGCGAATGGAAGGGAGCGAATCATCATCAACCTGCAACATATCGGGACAAAAATTAAGCAAGCACGATTACGCAGTCGGAATACGCAACAGCAAGTCGCCGACCAGTGCGGGATTTCTAAAAGTTTATTATCCAAAATCGAAAATGGACAAACGGCATCCGCTGTCGCAACGTTATCAAAAATTAGTGAGGCATTGGATGTTCCACTTTCCTGGGTACTTGATGGCCATCCAGAAACGGATCTTGTTCTGCTGCCGAAATCAAAGCGGGAATTCAGTGTTGGCGACGAAAGTATGGGCTACACGTATGAACTGCTGGCACGTTCACGATTTTCGAATATTGAGCCAACAATCGTGCATGTAACACCAAAGGATACCAATCAGAGACATGAACCATATACCCATTCCCAAGATGAGTTTATTTATATTTTGGAGGGATCGATAAACTTGCTTTATGATGGCGAAAAGCATTTTATGGAGCAAGGGGACACCTCTTATTTCAAGGGGGTAAAACCGCATTTATTTGTCCCGGTAGATAATGATGGGGCGAAAGTGTTAACGATTTTTATTGATAGCGGTACATAAGGAGCAAAGTCACCGGAGTTGGACATTTCTTGCTGCTTAGGAAATTGTGTTTCAACTAAAAACAGACCATCAAGCGAAGGTCTGTTTTTAGTTCTTTTTTTAAGCAATAATATAAAACAAGTATTCTGGTCCATTTTTTACTGGTTCTTTGGCAAATTGGTAGCCATGTTTCTGGATCTCTTCAGGTATATTTCGGAATGAGGAAGGACAGTCGGTAATCACTTGCAGCAATTCTCCGTCATGCATCTTTTGCAGTGTTTCCATTGTGTAAATAACTGGATATGGGCAGGACTCTCCGCGCAAATCCAACGTGTAATCAGCTGACATGTTTTTTAACTCCTTTCTTTAAACCGGTGTTGAATTGGTAGTGCCTTTGCAAATAAGCTATTATAGCAAAACAGATGCCAAGCAAAATGAGGGTAGCAATCATTGCCCCTGGTGCTCCCAATATATGAATGAGATTGATAGGTTTCCCGCTTGCAACGAGGAATTGATATACGCCAAGGTGATCCCAGGCATAAGCGAGTGCAGTTACACCAATGAGATTGCCAACAAATACAGTTAAGTAGAGTATCTGCCCCTCCATCAGCCGATACATCATACCTGTTTCACAACTGCTTGCCAGGACAATCCCCAAGCCAAACAATACACCACCAACGAATGTGCTTGGTGCAGCTACTTGCGTGATGGGCTGAATGCCATAAACAAGGATGATGATCAGCGTAATAATCGAGCTAATTGCCATCCCCGCAATAATCGCTTTTGCCATCAGACCTCGGCCGCTTAACCATAAATCCCTGAATGCAGAAGTGAAACAAATTTGTCCACGCTCTATTAATATACCAAACAATGCGCCAAATAGTGCGGCTACTCCAAGCATCGTTTTCCCAGTGATAAAGAAATAAACAATCAGTGCTACATATGCCAGTGTAATAACACCACCAATATAAGGCTGAATGGTTTGATTTTTTACTGGTGAAGGATTGGAACCGCCTTTTTTCAATTTTGGTTTTCCCTTCCACCATGATGTTTTGGTTATTTTTGTTCCAAGGTACGTACCAAGTGCGGTTGCTACAATAAAAATCCATGAGTGAAAAGAGAATTGCGGCATACCCGTAAAAAATGCAGCAAGGTTACATCCCATCGCAAGGCGGGCACCAAAACCAGCAATGATCCCGCCAATAAGCCCCTGA
Organism: Lentibacillus sp. L22; assembly: GCF_040812445.1. NCBI lineage: Bacteria > Bacillati > Bacillota > Bacilli > Caryophanales > Bacillaceae > Lentibacillus > Lentibacillus sp. L22. The sequence continues at coordinate 21,355 of NZ_JBFNXI010000007.1, forward strand.
ACCAATCGGCGCTTTTGCCTGGGGATTCGCAGTTTAAAATTATTGCTGTAAAGAACCATGATTAAAGCGCCAATAAACATCCCCCAGACAATCCATCCATCTGTCCGGGAAAATGTTGTCCCCTGCATGTGCACAAGGGAAAAATAATCCCAGTCAGATATGTCAATCCCGAGCAACTGCAAAATATGTCCGCCCAATCGGGTAAATTCACCGGTAACCGCCCATACCCCTTTGGTTATACCAAAATATAACGCGCTGAGGATCCCCGCCAGGATCAACGCTACATAGGGGTTCCAATAATTTGTAAATAATGTGTGAATTGCTCGTTTCATCAATCTTATCTCCTTAATAATTACGTGAATTGTACCATAGTATTTAATAAAAAAGAATACCAGCCAAAAACCCTCAGAACATTCTTGTATCAATGTATATGATGATAGTGACCCTTCTTTATTTTAGTATATTTTCATCGTATCGCAACCATTACCTTGAAATGTTGCAATTCTGACAGGCGGGATATCGGATTTCGTCATCTCCCTTTCCTCTTTTGCATAGGCTATATAAACCTTGCCCTGAATGGAGGTAACAAAATGGATATACTAGATAAAGTGAAGCGTTATCGAGAAGAGGAAGAACAGCTGAAGTGGGAAGGTACATTTGCGGAATACCTGGAAATTGTACGACGGCATCCTGAAGTTGCCCAAACCGCTCATTCACGTGTTTATAATATGATTAAAAGTTCCGGAGTGACGGAAAGAGATGGCAAAAAGATGTATCACTTTTTTGGTGAGGAGATCTTTGGGCTGGAAGAAGCGATAGAACGACTGGTCGAGGAGTATTTTCATCCCGCAGCTAAACGACTAGATGTGCGCAAACGGATTTTATTATTAATGGGGCCAGTTAGTGGTGGGAAGTCAACGATTGTTACCATGTTAAAGCGGGGTCTTGAAGCCTACTCGCGAACTGATGAAGGAGCAGTTTATGCCATTAAGGGCTGCCCAATGCATGAAGATCCACTCCACTTGATTCCCAAGCATTTGCGGGAGGAATTCTATGATAAGTATGGTGTACGGATCGAAGGCAGTCTCTCGCCATTGAATACGATGCGGCTGGAAAAGGAGTATGATGACCGGATAGAGGATGTCATGGTTGAACGGATTTTCTTTTCCGAGGATAAACGGGTTGGGGTTGGCACATTTAGCCCATCTGATCCTAAATCACAAGATATTGCTGATCTGACAGGTAGTATTGACTTTTCCACTATTGCCGAATATGGATCCGAATCCGATCCGCGTGCATACCGATTTGATGGTGAGTTGAACAAGGCAAATCGCGGCATGATGGAATTTCAGGAGATGTTGAAGTGTGATGAGAAGTTTTTATGGCATTTGCTTTCCTTAACACAGGAGGGCAACTTTAAGGCAGGAAGATTTGCCTTGATCAGTGCGGATGAGCTAATTGTGGCACACACCAACGAAGCGGAATACCGTTCCTTTATTTCCAATAAGAAAAACGAGGCCCTGCATTCACGGATTATTGTCATGCCTATTCCTTATAACTTAAGAGTAAGCCAGGAAGAGCGGATTTATGAAAAAATGATTAGAGAGAGTGATATGCAAAATGTCCATATCGCTCCACATGCACTAAGAGTTGCAGCGATCTTTTCCGTTTTGACAAGGTTGCAAGACTCGAAAAAGCAAGGTATCGATCGTGTTAAAAAAATGCGTCTGTACGATGGCGAGAATATAGAAGGATTTAATCAATTGGATGTAGATGAATTACGCAAAGAATTTCCTGATGAAGGGATGGATGGTATTGATCCGCGCTATGTGATTAACCGGATATCATCAACTATTATTCGTAAGGAAACCCCATCGATTAATGCACTTGACGTTCTTCGTTCCCTGAAAGATGGGCTTGATCAGCATGCATCCATTTCAGATGAAAACAAAGATCAATATATGAATTTTATTGCAGTAGCCAGACGGGAATACGATGAAATTGCCAAGAAAGAGGTACAAAAGGCATTTGTGTATTCCTATGAAGAATCTGCGAAAACATTAATGGATAACTATCTCGATAATGTTGAGGCATTTTGTAATAAAAATAAACTGCGTGACCCGCTTACCGGTGAAGAGATGAACCCGGATGAGAAGCTCATGCGGTCGATTGAGGAACAAATTGGTATCTCGGAAAATGCCAAAAAAGCCTTTAGAGAGGAAATTCTGATTCGCATTTCCGCTTATGCCAGAAAAGGTAAACGGTTTGATTATAATTCACATGAACGTCTGCGGGAAGCCATTCAGAAGAAATTATTTGCTGATTTGAAGGATGTCGTCAAAATCACAACGACATCGAAAACGCCGGATGAATCACAACTTAAAAAGATTAACGAAGTCACAGCTAGGCTGATTGATGAATATGGTTATAATTCTACCTCTGCAAATGAACTATTAAGATACGTCGGCAGCCTGCTTAACCGTTAAGAAGTTATCACGCACGAACGGGCTGCACTACCCGTGCTGAGTGAAATTTTCACTTTACGGTAGCAAGACTAATAAGCCTATTAGTCTTGCTTCTTACATAATAGGGATGGAGTTTTCTACCTGGGTGTATATGTTTTCTGAAAATAGTACGCAATAACTTGGCTAGGGTTGCATAGAATATAGGGAACAAGGTATATTTCACACCAAGGGTATTCTGGACTGAATAAATATAAATAATCAGGAGGGTATGTTATGCAGGAAGGTAACGAAAATTATGTCGTCTCCAAAGAAAACTGGTCCCTCCATCGTAAAGGTCAACAGGATCAGCAGCGTCATATGGATAAGGTGAAAGAAGCAATAAAAAATAATTTACCGGACTTAGTCAGTGAAGAAAGTATTATCATGTCAAACGGACGGGATATCATTAAGATACCAATTCGTTCATTGGATGAATACAAAATCCGCTATAATTACAATAAATCAAAGCATGTCGGCCAGGGAGATGGCGATAGTCAGGTTGGTGATGTAGTTGCCCGTGATCCAAGTGGCAAAGGTAAAGGTGCCGGCCAGGGCAAACAAGCGGGTAATCAGCCAGGAAGTGATTATTATGAAGCAGAAGTATCATTGGAAGAAATTGAATCAGCGCTGTTTAAAGAATTGGAATTACCAAATTTGGAAGAAAAGGAACAGGCTGAAATTGTTACAGAGGATATTGAATTTAACGATATCCGTAAAAAAGGTTTAATGGGAAACATTGATAAGAAACGTACCATTTTAACAGCATTAAAGCGAAATGCAACAGAAGGACATCCGGGAATTACGCCAATCTATAATGACGATCTGCGGTTTAAGACATGGGATGATGTCATCAAGCCAGAATCAAAAGCGGTTGTACTCGCAATGATGGATACGAGTGCATCAATGGGCACATTCGAAAAATATATAGCAAGAAGCTTCTTTTTCTGGATGACCCGCTTTTTACGAACCAAGTATGAATCGGTAGAAATTGCCTTTATTGCCCATCATACAGAGGCAAAGGTTGTATCTGAGGAAGCATTTTTTACAAAAGGAGAAAGTGGCGGAACCATTTGTTCATCGGCTTACTATAAGGCACTGGAACTAATTGAACAGCAATATAGCCCATCACGTTATAATATTTATCCATTTCATTTTTCCGATGGGGAGAATATTACGTCAGATAATCCAACCTGTATCAAGCTTGTTAACGAACTAATGGAAAAATCAAGTATGTTTGGTTACGGGGAAGTGAACAGTTATAATCGTCCGTCGACACTAATGCGGGCGTATCGCAATATTGAAGGTAAGAAGTTCAGGCATTATATTTTGAAAGAAAAACGCGATGTCTACCATGCGATGAAGTGTTTCTTCAAAAAAGAAACAGCACCTGTATAGGTTTTGGCAAGCTGCCAGGTACGATGGAAATTATCCGAACAAGTGCCTGGCAGATTCCTTATTCATACAATTTTTCAATGGTGTATGTCCCTCTGTCTGTTGTCAATGAAAATCGTGATCCATCGAATTGATATCGGGACGAATCTTCAAGCGGAATTTCATATTGTGAAGAAGGCAATGGCTGCATATCATGTGCTTCGTTTTCAATGTGACCAGTTCCGTTTAATTGCAGTGTATGCATCGGCTGGTAATCATCAATCCGTTGTGTGTTCGTTTCGTAGGTGACTTGTTGTAAATCCATAATCGTTGCATCATCGTCTAATAGTTCCTGCTTGGAGATCTTTATTGTTTTTCCTGTCCATTGCTGTAATTGTTCGTTAAACGCTTCAATTGATAAGTTCTGTTCGGTCATCACTATTCCTCCATGGTATTAAGTTACCCACACCAGGCAAAATCATACACACTTGTAAGCTGTTGCATAGGGAAAACATGCTGGATTAATAACAGGCAGATCATCAATAAGAGGTTCATCATCATCCATGGGGATCATAGAATGTATAAAGCTTATTTGGAGGGATGCTCGTTGACGGAGTTGAAGGAACTTGATCGGGCAATTGACGAAATTACAGAAATTGCAACCGGGTTTGGCCTTGATTTTTACCCGATGCGTTACGAAATTTGCCCTGCTGATATTATCTATACATTTGGCGCCTATGGAATGCCAACCCGGTTCAGTCATTGGAGCTTTGGGAAACAATTTTATAAGATGAAATTGCATTATGACCTGGGCCTGAGTCAAATTTATGAACTTGTGATTAATTCCGACCCATGCTATGCTTTTTTGCTTGATACCAACAGTCTGGTTCAAAATAAACTCATTGTTGCTCATGTTCTTGCCCACTGTGACTTCTTCAAAAATAATGCCCGGTTTTCCAATACCAGAAGAGATATGGTGGAGAGCATGACAGCCACCGCAGAACGGATTGCCAATTATGAAATGATCCATGGTAAGAAAGAGGTGGAGGCGTTTTTGGATGCGGTATTATCCATTCAGGAACATATTGACCCATCACTTGTCAGATCAAAACTACCATCGTTTGGGGTGGAGGAAGATAAAGAGCCGGAAAAACGAAAAGCAAGATCAGCATATGATGATTTGTGGGAAATCGATGAAACCATGATGGAGCAAAAGCCCGAAGAAGAAACAAAAAAGAAGAATTTCCCCCCTCAGCCGGAAAAGGACCTATTATTATTTATCGAGGAGTATAGCCGGGAGCTGGAGGATTGGCAACGAGATGTCCTAACCATGATGCGGGAGGAAATGCTTTATTTTTGGCCGCAGCTGGAGACAAAAATCATGAATGAAGGCTGGGCATCATTTTGGCACCAGCGGATTTTGCGGGAAATGGATCTGACATCTGATGAAACCGTTGAATTTGCTACGTTAAATGCCGGGGTTGTCCAGCCGTCAAAGACACAGATCAATCCATATTATCTTGGGGTAAAAATGTTTGAGGATATTGAAGAGCGCTATAATAACCCAACAGATAAAATGAAACAAATGGGCGTTGAACCTAATTCCGGCCGGGAGAAAATTTTTGAAGTCAGGGAAATTGAATCCGATACATCCTTTATTCGCAACTATTTAACCAAGGAACTCGTTCAGCGAGAAGATATGTATTTATTTGAGAAACAAGGCGCTGACTATCGAGTGACGGATAAAGATTATGAACAGGTACGTGATCAACTTATCCAGCAGCGGGTAAATGGTGGATTTCCTTATATTGAGGTAGTGGATGGAGATTATCTGCGTAATGGGTATCTTTATTTAATGCACCGGTATGAAGGAATTGAGCTTGATTTGCATTATTTGGAACACGTTCTACCGTATATTTACCAGCTCTGGGGACGATCTGTATATCTGGAAACAGTGGTGGAGGATAAAGCCGTTGTCTATTCCTATGACGGAAATAAGGTGAATCGACGGTTTAAATAAAGGGGACTAATCCCATGAACAAGGCCGCTATTTCTTTTTACTGAAATAGCGGCCTTACTAATTGAACTATTTAATCACAGGAACAGGCATAGAGGATGTTGTACAACATAATGAATGCCGCTGCCTGCCCCAATCAGAAATACAGACTGAATTGACCAGAATACAATCCGATCCAACCGATCCCAAATTATTAGTGAGAATAGCTGTTTTCTACTGTATCAGGATTTTCCCGCTTCTTCTCTGACTTGTCGATAATTGCCGTGCCAACCAGATCACCGGTTACATTTATGGCGGTACATCCCATACCGACTAGTGCATCAATGGCTGTCAGTAATCCAACAGCTTCCATTGGTAATCCCAACTGTGCAAAAACGGTTGCAATCATAATGATTCCAGCTCCCGGTACTCCTGCCGTTCCAATCGAGGCGAGTGTTCCCACCAAGACCACTTGTAGCATATCGGTAAAACTTAGTGGATCCCCAATAATATTGGCCGCAAATACGGCAGAAACGGCAATGCGAATCGCAGCACCGTCCATATTAATGGTTGCTCCAAGTGGCAAACTAAATCCATATAAGCTTCTGGAAAGTCCCATATTTTTAGCAGCATTTAAAGTCAATGGTAACACACCAGAACTGCTTTGCGTGACAAATGCAGTAACCATTGGGGTGCGTGCCTCACGAAAAAATGGTTTCAATGGAACTTTTGTCACAAACATAAACAGAATGTAAACACCAATATGCACAATTAGCGCAATATAGAGTACCAGGACCATATTACCCAGGGACAATAATGTGTCTGCGCCCTGGTTGCCAACTGTTTTGGCCATAATCGCAAATACCCCGATTGGCACATACTGCAGAATCACTTTCATAATCGATAATGTCGCTTCGTTTAAGCCATTAATGACCGTATAAACTTGTTCGCCAAGTTCATGATATTGTTCAGAAGCTCGTAAGGAAGATATGGCAATCCCAAAGACAAGGGCGGTGAAAATAATCCCCAACAGATTAAGCTCACTAAAGGCTGTCACAATATTTTCCGGGACAATACTTAGTAGAACGTGGATGATCCCGGGATTTTCCGGCACCTCAAAACCTTCTTTCGTATCCAATGTCATCCCCGCGCCTGGGCTAAAGATGCTGGCAACCGCGATGCCGACAACGATTGCCAACGCTGAAGTAAGTACATAATACAGAAATACCTTTCCGCCCATTCGTCCCAGGTTCGTAATACTAGTTTGGTTTACCCCAACGATCAAGGTAAATAGAATGAGGGGAATAATAAGGAATTTGAGTAAATGAAGCAATAAATCACCAAATGGTTCAAGTACTGCAGCATCCTTACCGAATATTAACCCCACGATAACGCCGAGAATGAGTGCGATGGTGATTTTCAATATAAGTGACGCATGGATATAACCTTTCCAGATTGCTTTCATACGATGACCACCTTATCAATAGGATTACCCAAAGTTCCACGTTACATTTACTATATATTATAAACTAATATTCCTACTAATTTGCTAGGTTATCCCGACAATACAGGACAGACATAAATCTGTCAAAAACATTGCCTGTATTTCAGGATCGGCAAAAACATAAAAAAGGAATTAATCTGCCCATTCTATTGCTTAAAAATTTTCCTAACCTTATAATAGATACAATATTTCATTACATAAAGGAGGAGATGTCAATTGCCAATTAACATACCAAAAGAGCTGCCGGCAACCGAGGCATTAAAAATGGAGAAGATATTTGTAATGGATGAGGATCGGGCAAGAACACAAGACATTCGCCCACTAAATATTGTTATTTTAAACTTAATGCCGGAAAAAGAACGAACGGAATTGCAGCTTCTCCGTTTATTGGGGAATACACCATTACAGGTAAATATAAATTTTTTAAGAATGGCAAGCCATGAAGCAAAGCATGTTAGCAAATCGCATTTGGACACATTCTATTTGACGTTTGACCAAATCAAAAATCGCCGCTTTGATGGCATGATTATTACCGGGGCGCCAATTGAACATTTGGAATTTGAAGATGTGGGTTATTGGCAAGAACTGACACAAATCATGGAATGGACAAAGACGAATGTAACCTCTTGCTTACATATTTGCTGGGGGGCACAAGCGGCATTATATTATCATTATGGGATCGGGAAGTACGCTCTGCCAAAAAAGTTGTTCGGTGTGTTTCAGCATCAAATCACGGATCGGACTGTTGAGCTTGTCCGGGGATTCGGTGATGTATTTAATGCGCCACACTCAAGATATACATCGGTACCAATGAAAGAAATTGAAAATCATCCGGATCTAAACCTTCTTTCCTATTCCGATGAAGCGGAGGCGTTTATTATTATGTCTCAAGACAGGAAACATATTATGATTACCGGTCATTTGGAATATGAATCAAGCACCCTTGCTGAAGAATATACGCGTGATCTTGACAGAGGACTGGATACAGATTTGCCAAAGAACTACTTTCCAAACGACAATGCAGATAAACGACCACAAAATACATGGCGGTCACACACTCATCTGCTTTTTTCCAATTGGCTGAATTACTATGTATACCAGCAAACGCCATATCTGTGGGATTAAGCATGTATAAAGCCTCTCGCTTTTCAAACAATAGGTGGAAAAGGAGGTAATATGGCATGGTCAATAAGGAAAAGAAAAATAACATGTTTAAGGAAAATACGAATCATGGCGAGCATCGTAATGGACGAAAAGCCCAATTTAAAAATCACAATAGCCAGGGCGGCGAGGAACTAAACGAGTATATCAATAAAGAAGACTAATCAAGCGTTTTAGCAATATTTCAATATACAGCGACTTTGACCGCTTATACGGCGAATCACAATTACTGTACGGTGTTTCGTATCGTTTATCAGCGATTCCAACCAGCGCCAGTTTATAAGGAGATAGCAGTTTTTAAGTACACTGCTATCTCCTTATTTTTTTCCACTCTTAAAGGTGATTATAATAAGTGTACATGTCTTGATTGAATGTGGAAATGCTAAGACATAACCTAAAGACAGGAGGAAGATGACAATGTATAAACGGTTTTTGACCGCATTGGCCGTTGCATTGGGTTTGATTATTTCCGTTCAGGTCCCTGCCGCTGCTGCTCCATCAAGTGAGAAGGAATCTGTCGTCCAACCCGAACTCGACCACCACAATTATGATATTCATCATAACGAAGGATTAATTAAACACCGTGCCAAGGAGCTGGGTATTGATACAGAAGGAAAAAATGCAGAAGATCTGGCTAGAGAGGTTTACGAGACTGAAATCCGACGTGCCGCTGACGAGTTGGGCATTGAATCAAAAAATAAAGATATCGATAAGCTCGCTGCAGAGGTACATCACAAAAAGGTCAAACAAATGGCCGAGAAACTTGGTATTGAAACAGAAGGTAAGGAACCAAAAACGCTGGAAAAGGAAGTTTATGAAGCTAAATTAAAGAAAAAAGCGGAGAAACTCGGAATTACAACCAAGGGAAAAGATACGGAATCCATCAAACAAGCTATATTTGAGCATTATATTAACAAAGAAGCAGACAAGCTAGGAATCGATACAGAAGGCAAGGATTATTACAATCTGGCTAAAGAGATCCAGGAAAAGAAGATCATGCAATCGGCGGAGAAACTTGGTATGGACACTAAGGGAAAAAGCCCACAACAATTATTGAACGAAATCATTAATAATCACGCAGATGAAGCAAAAAAGCTGAAACTTTTCCCATTTGGACAAGGATAAACGGTAGCGGGACAAGGTGAGGCTGATCACTCGTCTCACCCTGCTTCTCCCCCCCATTGGTTGATAGTGTTCGATTGAATTTGTGACTTTTTTATTCGAGTTTAGGCAAAGTCCGATCGAGTTTTTGGTTGTCTCGATCAAATTTAGATCTGACTCGATCGATTTTATGATCAATTCGCTCGATATTGTAAGCGACCCGATCGATTTTCTATATGGATTTCATGTCCCGTTTACCCGTTTTAGAAGGCTCTGATCATGAATTAATGTCGCTTACTAAGCCATAAAACACCGGATTTGGCAATGCGTGGAACAAGTCCGGTAAATGGTTGCTGGAACATATTTCCAAACCCATCTGACTTGCCAAGGGATCCGAGTGTACCTTTTAGTTTGATTGCTTTCGGTTTTTTTGGTTGTTTATCATGAAGCACCGCCAATAAAACTTCCGCAATCTGATCACCTTGCTGCATAGCCAACTGTCCACTCGGCGAATGAAATGATGAAGCACAGTCTCCAACAACATAAATATGCTTGTTTTCCGGTACTTGATAGTAATCATTGACGATAATTTTCCCCTGTTGATCCTTTTGGAATGGTAATGCCCTGGCTAAATGATGTGGCTGCACACCAGCAGTCCAAATGGTGACATCATTAACAAAACAGATGCCATTATTGCAAACGCCATCTTTTTCCACATATTCCACATTGGCGTGATGCAGTACCTCTACCTGATTTTCAATAAACCATGATTCCACATATTCCTGGACTTTTGGATTGAATGCCTTTAACACGGAAGCCCCGCGGTCAAGTAGCCGAATGTTTAGATCGGGACGACTTTCCCTGATTTCGGCAGCAACTTCAATACCACTTAATCCTGCCCCAACGATGGCGACTTTGCCATACGCCTTAAGATTTCCGACTGCTGCCCAGGTCCGTCTAGCTTGCTGGAAGGTCTGAACACTATGTGTATATTCCTGTGCTCCTTCAATCCCGTGGTAGATGTCTTCACAGCCGAGTGCTACCACTAAATAATCATACTCGACACGTTCAGTTCTTCCTTCTAATATAATTTCCCGATCCTCTGTGTTAATTGCTGTAATTTCACCAAATATATAGTTTACTCGTTTATCCTCTGGGAAGTTTACCCGTACATCTTTGTCAGCAGAAGTGCCAGCTGCGATTGAGTAAAATTCTGTTTTTAGCGATTGATATGGATTTCTATCCACAACCGTAATGGCAATATCCTCCGATAGTTGGTGATTCAGTAAACCTGCGATGACTCTAACCCCTCCATAGCCGCCACCTAGTATAACCAATCTTTTCATACCATAACCCCATCTCTATCCCAATAATATAAGAGGATGTTCAAAAAGGCCGGTAAAAATGACATGGCCCTGCAAAAGGGGTATGCCGACGCCTGAGCGCAAGCCCGTTTTTAGTCGGCCTACCTTTGAAGAAGCTCGTTGGCTTGCTTTTCCGCTCCTCATGTACCTTTTATGTACACTCCGGTGCTCAAAGCTACGCCGCCTAGAACTTCTCGGTCCTTTTTATCCTCCTTTTTGAACACGCACTATAAGTGTTTTGTTTTCCATCTAAAGGATAACAAATGCAGCGCGGAAAGACTAGGGATTATCGGCAAAAAACAGACGTTGGAATAGAGCGAAACTTCTAGTTATAAAGCGGTTGCAAATTCATTGTGCAACTAGTAGATTTAGAATGTGAAGGTTAGGAAAATGAAAACGCAAAGGAGCATGACATGGGTGACAAAATGGATCTGGCAGTTGATGTTGTTGCATTAAAAGGAACATATGAACAAGTTGGGTTTAAACAAGGGCAGGATTGGAAGCGGGATGAGCGGATTGAATTTACTCAAGAGATGACTAAACATTGTGATGTGAATGAAACAAAGTCCCGATTGATGGAGTATATGCCATTTTTGCTGGAGGAATTGAAGGGAGTAGCAGCGGGGTTAGGAATGAAAGAGGATATGGCCATAAGGATGTTTAGCGGTTTTGATGTTACATTTCCACAAATGGGTTGTACGGCCTTCGCAAGTGAAACTTTCTATGTTCGCAACTATGATTTTAGCCCCGAATTGTATGATGCCAGATTCGTGTTCTGCAATCCGGATGATGGCTATGCTAGTGTGGGATTCAGTCAGCAAATGATTGGCAGACTCGATGGAATGAATGAAAAAGGGCTAATTGTGGGATTGCACCTAGTAAATGAACGACATCATCGTACTGGCTTTTTAGGAACAACCATTGTACGGATGATATTGGATCAATGTGCAACGATACAAGACGCAGTCCATTTACTTCAAAATATTCCACATGGGTACTGTTATAACTATTCCATTATGGATAGAAGTGGAGAATCTGTAGTTATCGAAGCAAGTCCGAATCATCAAGTTGTACGTTCCCAAAATCAAGTCATGTGCACCAATCATTTTGAGATGGATGTATTAAGGGAAAACAATAGACCGGAGATATCCCAATCAAAAACCCGTCTAAACCATCTGGAATATTTACCAAAGCAGAAGCTGACCCCGTTATTGGCGTACCAGCTTTTCAATGAAGAGGAATCGCCTTTCTTTTTTAAAGATTATCAGGAGTATTTTGGTACAATGCATACGGTGGTTTATGATCCAATGAATTTAAGCGTGACTGTTGGCATTGGTGGGGATTGTGAGCCGTTCGAGTTTTCGCTTAAGGGCTGGGTGGTTGGTGATATTGAATTACCCAATGTAATCAATGGTGTATTTGATTTTAGCGGATGAAGATAATGAAATTAAAGGATCGTTATCTTTTGATCTTCATATATCCATGCAGCACAAATAAATTATTTAAACAGCGGTATTGCTTTCAAACATAAATATATCAGCAATTCCTATTTTTTGGGTGGAACAGAACCCCCTGTTGTTATTTAACGTTTGGGGGTTCGTTCATTTTGCCGGTGACAATGTCGTCGGTGATGTGGACTTGGCAGATTTTACCTTCATTGTTTATAAATTTAAATATCCCGTTATTAAAGTCGGTGCCGGTTTCTTTATAGAAAATCCCTTCATAAAGGTTTAGTTTTGAACGTTTGAAACTAAGGCGATAGGCATCCTGATCCTTTCGTAAAAAACCGCGTACCCCTTTTTCAAATGATGTATCCACATTACTTTTCAATCTCCGGTCAATGGAAACAATATGGATATCGATAAATGTCATAGCGCGCAATAGCACATTAACAAACGAGCCTTTTGTGATTTCCTCCCAACGTTTTTGTGGGCTTTGTCCGATGATAATTTGCGTAATATTATAATTGTGGCAGACCTCGGCGATTGCTTTGACGGATGAACGCTTTTCGTTATCCCGAATAATAAATTCCTCAACATCCAGTTCATCACAGAGTTCTTTCCAGTGTTCAATGTAGCTGGATTTTTCAGCATCGAATTCATCATAAGGAAGCTGATCAACGGTTAAGACATATAATGGACAATCCATGATTTCGGCTAATTTCTGACCGCGCCGAATCAATCGCTCACCATTGGGACCATAATATACACACACCAGAATGCTCTCATCCATACGACCTTTTATCTTTTTCATGCCGCAATCTCACCTCATTTTATGGTTCAACTTTTAAAAACCGTATTATCGTAACATGTTCCATACCATATGAGAACCCTTTTTAAAGAAAATATAAAAGCTATAAAGTGAATGAAGACCTAAATTAGTGTATAATAAATATAGCAACATGGTTAATTAGGAAATAACCATGTTATTGTATCGAATAGACCCTATTATCTCGTTTGCTCCCCTTTAAGTCAAGCGTTGTTGGTTGGGATATAACGACTATTATTTGACATGTTAATTCACCTATTGTACAACCTTGACATTCATTTTTGTATCAAAGTTCTTATCCAAAATGTAAGATGTTGAATTATTAAATGGAGGGTTAGATTTATCTTGCTATTTGTCTTTTCAATCATACTCGTCCTAATTATAGCTGTCCTACTTATTCAGGTTCGACGTAAGCGTAATGCTCAATTCATGCACATCGGCTGGTTTGTTTTTCTTGTGCCTGCATCCTTATTTGTTCTCCTGATCAGATACTTGCCATCGTTGGCTGATGGACATACATATTTCACCTCAATGAAGTGGATTCCATCCTTTGACATCCATCTAACATTCTATCTTGATGGGCTTAGTATGTTATTTGGTTTGCTGATAACTGGTATAGGTGCACTTGTAACCCTTTATTCGATATACTACCTGTCAACTGATGAATCCTTAAAGCATTTTTATACATATTTGCTTTTGTTTATGGCGAGCATGCTCGGTGTTGTGTTTTCTGACAACTTGATGGTGTTATATGTCTTCTGGGAATTAACCAGTATTTCATCTTTTTTGTTAATTGCTTTTTGGAACCAGCGAAAAAAATCACGGCAAGGTGCTCAGAAATCAATGCTAATCACCGTATCAGGTGGCATGTCCATGCTTGCTGGTTTTCTCATGTTATATGTGATGTCGGGAACATTTAGTATCCGTGAGATTATCTCCGGGATTAGTCAATATACGGATCAGGGTTTATTTGTACCGGCGATGCTGTTGATCTTGTTAGGTGCATTTACAAAATCGGCACAATTCCCGTTTCATATTTGGCTTCCGGATGCGATGGAGGCTCCCACACCAGTGAGCGCCTATTTACACTCGGCAACCATGGTAAAGGCCGGGATTTATTTAGTTGCCCGCTTTACACCAATTTTTGGCGGGGAAGGTACGTGGTTTTGGCTGGTTGGCGGGATTGGATTGTTTACGATGTTTTGGGGCTCGTTTCATGCAGTCCGGCAAACGGATCTAAAAGCCTTGCTTGCCTATTCGACCGTGAGTCAACTTGGTATGATTATGAGCATGTTTGGGATTGGTTCTGTAGCATTATACATGGGCTACTCCGCGGAAACAGCCATATATACACAAGCAAGTTTTGCTGCCCTGTTCCATTTGGTTAACCACTCGACATTTAAGGGTGCTCTATTCATGGTGGTTGGGATCATTGACCATCGGGTTGGGACACGTGATATCCGCAAACTTGGCGGATTGTTGAAGATCATGCCAGTGACATTTACGATCACATGCATTGGCAGTTTTTCGATGGCTGGTTTGCCGCCTTTTAATGGTTTTTTGAGTAAAGAAATGTTTTTCACGGCAGCATTGAAGATTAGTCAATTTGATGTTTTCTCATTGGAAACCTGGGGAATCTTATTTCCGACTATCGCTTGGACAGGCAGTGTTTTTACGTTTGTCTATTGTATGATTATTGTGTTCAAAACATTTTTTGGTCCCTATCAAGTGGAAAAGTTGGAGCATCATGGTCATGAAGCAACGATTGGCATGTTACTTGCTCCTGGAGTTCTTGCACTGCTGGTGGTTGGTATCTTCTTTTTCCCAAATGTGCTTGGGAAGTATATCTTAACACCGGCGATGAGTAGCATTTACCCATCTGTTCCACCAAGTGAATTAACGGTTCCAATCGCTGCCTTTCACGGGTTCAATACGGAATTATTGATGACGTTTGGGATTATTGCTTTAGGGATTATTTTGTACAAGTTTTCCCGTTACTGGAAAGGAATTTATAAATTATTTCCGGATAATTTATCGTTTAATGCATTATATGATGTCATCCTTGATCAATTGGGCAAAAAGGCAAATAGTATGACAAACTTTTATATGACAGGTTATTTACGGGATTATTTGGTCTATATTTATCTGTTTCTTATTATTGCTGCGGGCGGTATACTCATTTATACGAAGGCGTTTCTATTTGAAATCTCTGGGAACAGTCCGGTGAGTCTGTTTGAATGGATTATTGCGATGGTGATGATGGCGGCTGGTATTGCCATCATCTTTGCCAACTCCCGCTTGACGGCTATTTTGTTAAACAGTGCACTTGGCTATGGAATTGCAGTGTTATTTGTCATCTTTCGGGCACCGGATTTGGCGTTGACGCAAACCATAATTGAAACGGTAACCACCGTATTATTTCTTGTGGCGTATTATTTCTTGCCGGAATGGAGAAGGGAAAGAGGACGATCGATATCCAAGAGCGTTAACTTGCTGATTTCAATTTGTGTCGGCGTAATATTTACAGTTATTGCCCTTGCTGTGCAGAACGGTAAATTATTTGCGACCATCTCTGGATTTTACGAAAACGCTGAGGAATTGGCAGGTGGAAAAAACATTGTGAATACGATCCTGGGTGATTTCCGGGCGTTTGATACGATGCTCGAGGTTGTCGTGCTCCTGATCGCGGGTATCGGCGTTTATACCTTTACAAAGCTGAAAGCGAAAAAGGAGGATGAACGGGGTTGAAGACCAATAATGTAATCCTAAGAACGGTCATCAAAATTGTTGTGTTTATCATTCTGACATTGGCTGTGTATCTGTTCTTCTCCGGTCACGACAGTCCCGGGGGAGGATTTATTGGCGGCCTTGTTCTGGCTTCCGCTTTTGTATTGCTGTTTATTGTTGAGGATATTGCCACGATTAAAAAGGGTATTCCTGTTGACTTTAAACGGGTTGCGGCACTTGGGGCATTTATAGCAGTTGCTACCGGATTTGGCGCGATTATTTTTGGCGAGCCGTTTTTAACCCAAACGTTTGGACATTTCAATCTTCCTATATTTGGGGAGACGCATCTGACGACAGTTACCATCTTTGAAGCAGGCGTCGCACTTACTGTGGTTGGCGTTGTCGTATCCATTATTTTAAGTATTAGTAGGGACGTGTAAGCATTGGAAACATTAATAACCATCCTCGCCGGTGTATTGGTTACTACTGCTACCTATTTGATTTTATCAAAGAGTATGATTCGGACTATTTTGGGTACAGCGATTCTTTCACATGCCGCACATTTATTAATTATGACGATGGGCGGACTAAAAAGAGGCAGTGTTCCTATTATCGGTGAAGGAAATAACCACGTGGATCCACTACCACAGGCACTGATACTAACATCGATTGTGATTGGCTTTGCGGTTACTGCGATATCGCTCGTATTGGCTTACCGTATCTATCAGGAAACAAAAACGGATGATTTGTATGAATGGAGAGGGTTTACTGATGAATAATATACTCGTACTTCCGTTGGCCCTCCCTGTATTAGTTGGTATCCTGCTGATTTTCTTTCGCTCGAATATCCCATTACAACGATGGGTTAGCTTTGCCGTCATGGTGGTCAATTTAGGTTTAAGCATCTATTTGTTACATGAAATACATACAGAAGGAATACTAAGACTTGACTTTGGCGGATGGAAGCCGCCATTTGGAATTTCTTTTGTTGCTGATTCTTTTTCTGTTCTACTCGTGATGACAACCAGTATTGTAACAGCGATCTGTTTGCTTTTTGCCTTTTCATCAATGGATCGCAGTCATGAAAAGATGTTCTTTTATTCGTTCGTTAATTTATTGGTGGCAGGGGTTAATGGATCGTTTTTAACCGGAGATCTGTTTAACCTGTATGTCTGCTTTGAAGTCATGCTCCTTTCCTCGTATGTTTTGCTGGCTTTAGGTGGAAGAAAGGTGCAATTAAAAGAAGCGATAAAATATGTGGTGATCAACGTAGTCTCTTCCTGGCTGTTTATTGTTGGGATTGCCTATTTATACGGTATGGTAGGAACGTTGAATCTTGCCCAGTTATCACAGCGGATTGCTGAATCGGGACAGCCACCACTGATAACCGTGATAAGTATTGTGTTTTTAACGGTATTTGCCCTAAAGGCTGGCCTGCTGTTATATTTCTGGTTACCAGGTTCATATGCGGCTCCACCGATTGCTATTGCTGCTCTGTTCGGTGCCCTATTGACCAAGGTCGGGATCTATGCAATGTTCCGTATGTTTACACTCGTATTTTATCACCAACCAGTGTTTACCCATACGATTATTGGGGTTTTGGCCGGGTTAACATTAATTGGCGGTAGTATTGGAGCTGTTGCTTATCGGGATATCCGGCAAATTGTCGTTTATAATGTGATTATTTCGGTTGGATTTATTTTAATTGGTCTTGCGGTTGCAACACCGGAAGCCATGGAAGGGTCGATCTACTATTTAATCCATGACATGATTGTGAAGGCATTATTGTTCTTGCTTGCAGGGGTCATGATTACCTTAACGAAAACCGCCAGAATGGATCAAATAAGCGGTCTGATTAGGAATTATCCATTATTGGGCTGGATGTTTTTCATCGTCATGTTGTCAATGGCAGGTATTCCGCCTTTCAGTGGTTTTATTGGAAAAGTTTTGGTGGGACAAGGAGCGATTGAATCAGGTTCTTATCTATTACTTGCACTTGCCTTTGGTTCCAGTATTCTCGTGCTCTATTCCCTTTTACGCGTGTTTCTCAGTTGTTTTTGGGGAGAGACAATTATTGATGAGGAAGAAATGATTACCACGAAAAAGGGATGGCTTATTCCGTGTGCTATCCTGACAATTACAACTATTGGATTAGGACTGGGAGCAGAATCGATTGCAACATATGTAAGTGAAGCAGCGAACACACTATTAAATCCAGACAAATATATCGATGCGGTACTAAATGATTAAGCAATCATAAGGAGGTGGCTGTTCATTGCCAGCCCAATTTCTGTTAAATATGGCGATTGCTCTGTTATGGATGTTGTTTCAGGATGAGGAACATTTACGATTTATTACATTCTTTGAAGGATATATCGTTGGTATTGCCATTTTGTTTCTCATGCACCGATTTTTTGGTGAGCGGTTTTACTTGGGCAGGTTTTTTGCCTTAATAAAATTGATCCTCATTTTTATTTCTGAATTAATCAGTTCGAGCCTTTTTGTAATAAAACATATTTTACGTCCGAAATTAACGATTAAACCAGGCATTTTTAGATATGAAACTGATTTGGAAAGTGAGTGGGAAGTTTCTTTACTAGCGATGTTATTAACGTTAACCCCTGGTTCAGTGGTCATGGAAGTTACACCTGAAGGGAATGCGTTTTATATTCACGGGATGGATGTCGAACACTCAAAAGATATGTTATTACAATCATTGGCTAAATTTGAGAAGGCGATTAAAGGGGTGACACGGTAATGATTAAAATGATGTTGTTTACTGCACTGGTATTGTTCGGTGTTGCGATTGCCATAGCACTTTTCCGCATTATTTTTGGGCCAAGTTTGCCTGATCGGGTCATTGCCCTGGATATGATCGGTTTCCTTTTGCTTTCTGCCATTGGGATTATTTCGGTTATTATTGGGACAACCACCTTTTTGGATGTAATTCTTATTCTTGGTATTCTCGCTTTTATTAGTACGGTTGTCTTTTCGAAGTATATCGAAAGGGGTGTGGTCATTGAACGTAAGCGGAATAGTTGAATTTATTGCGGCACTTTTGATATTGATTGGCAGTGTCATCAGTGTCATTAGTGCAATTGGCCTCATTCGTTTTCCCGATGTGTATACCCGTTCACATGCCGCAACAAAAAGCTCTGCTTTAGCGGTATTCCTGACGTTATCAGGGGTCTTCCTTTATTTTTGGGCAAGTGAATCATTTAGTGTACGATTGTTGCTTGGTATTCTGTTCGTGTTTACAACGGCTCCGGTTGCCGGTCATCTGATTATCCGGGCAGCGTATCGCTCTGGTGTGAAAAGGAGTGATATTACGATTGAGGATGAATTGAAGGATGTGTTACGGAGAAAAGAGAAATAGCATGGAGTCTGTCACTTCCCGAATTTTGTCGAAAGTGTTATTATGGAGAGCGATGAATAAAAACGTGTATTACTGCACTTTGAAACAAGTGTAGTTTTTTTAAAAAGCCATGTAAAGGTACCTTGACGTAAAAGAACCTGTACGTTACCATGGAAAAAAGAAGGGTGAACGCATTGAAAAATAACATGACAGTATATAGACGTAAATTCGGTTATTCACAGGAAGGTTTGGCGGAAGCGCTAGGTGTTTCACGGCAAACCATTATTTCTATTGAAAAGGGGAAATACAATCCTTCCCTCCCATTGGCGATGATTATTGCGAAGACGTTTCAGACGAATGTGGAAAGTATTTTCTTTTTGGAGGAAAAGGATTATAAAAAATAATAAGGGGGGTTCTGTATGCGTAAAGATAACACACAATTGAGTTTTATTGTTTTAGGATGTGTGTTTGTTTGCATGGCTGTATTTATGCTAGTGGTTAGCATAATTGGACAGGTCACGTTACAGCAAACCTATATGCTGTTTGCGCTAGCCGTCATGTCGTTTTCAATGAGTTATCTGTATCCGCAGTTTAAGCAAAAAGATGAACGGATGAAATTTATTCGGTATAAAGCGTTAACTTATTCAGCCATTGCGTTTGTTGTTTATTATATCGTCCTTTCAGGTATCATTCAGTTTGACATTTTACCATTAACTTCAATGGATGTGCTGAATATTTTGGCAGCGTTGATGATTATTACGGTGTTTGGCACAATGGTTATTTTGGCAAGAAGAAATTGATTTGTGGTGCCTGTTTTCGTGAGTGCCTGTCACTTTTCGAATTTTGTCTTATATAGGGCAGTGCTTAGAAACAATCTTCAGGAGTCATTTCTTCCTGTCTGTTTGCTGAACCCCTCTTTTGTGATGAGGGCATGTAAGTTATCCTTTGATCGGAAGCGATTCATTTTCAACCTGCTTTGCTAGAGACTACTGAAAAAGGAATCGCCGTTAAATGTGTCAAATAAAAATACCGAATAGTATTTGTATTTAGCATGGAGATATATTTACAAATATTCATAACCATGTAATACTTAACATACTACATGAAACTGTTGCAGAAATAAGATGGTATCAGGTATATAAGTTCAGAATCGTGTTGTACCTGACACGGGGGTGAGATCATGCTTCATGCGGATATAATAGAACGCATTCCGGTTCCAGCTATTATTGTGAATGAAGATAATCAGATTGTTTCCTATAACCGAACGATGGGTACTAGCTTAGAGAATGATATAAATGCTGGGGAGAATATCCAAGAAATTTTCACCTTAGAAGAGGTATACGATCATACCCAGATTTTTTCAGCGTCATCCGGTAAGAAAACCTTTATTTTTATTCGTAATCCGATACCCGGTACGAAGAATATGTTATGGTTCGGGTTGGACACATCTGCACTGTCTAAACTGGAAGACGAAAACAAAGAATTGAAAGATGTCAATCGTGAATTAGATGCCATTATCGAAAATTCATATGATGGTATTTATATTACAGATCGTGATGGTGTAACGCTGAAGACGAATTCGGCAATTGAAAGGATTACCAGTATCCCAAAAGAATATTATATCGGAAAAAATGTAGACGCACTTATCAAAAGGGGAATACTGGAAAACTCCGTCACACATGTAGTAGTGAAGGAAGGGCGAACGATTTCGGTTGTTCAAAAAAATTACGCAGGTAAGGAAACTTTAATAACAGGGACCCCTGTATTTAATGAAAAAGGCACTGTTGATAAAGTTGTAACGAATATTAGAGACCTGTCCGACCTGAATGAACTGCAAGCTGAGTTAAGTAAAGTAAATGAATTAAATGATAAATACAAACAAGAAATAAATCGATTAAAAAATAAACCGGATCAACCGGATGGGTTAATTGTAGATAGTAGGCAAATGAAGCGAATTTTCGAAACAGCGGAGAGAGTGGCAAACATTGATGCAACTGTTTTAATTTTAGGAGAGACAGGAGTGGGAAAAGATGTTTTGGCACAATATATATTTAACCATAGCATTCGCTCAAAAGGAGGAGATTTCATTAAAATAAATTGTGGGGCCATTCCTCCCGATTTATTGGAATCTGAATTATTTGGCTATGAAAAAGGTGCATTCACCGGAGCAAATCAAAAAGGGAAACCCGGGATGTTTGAAATTGCGGATAAAGGCATGCTATTTCTTGATGAGATTGGTGAATTACCTTTAGCATTACAGGTGAAACTATTACGTGTGATTCAAGAAGGTGACATTCAAAAAATCGGAGGAACGAATCCGAAAAAAGTAGATGTAAGAATCATAGCGGCTACTAACCAAAATTTATTGGAAAAGGTTAAACAAGGAGATTTTCGGGAGGATTTATACTATAGATTAAATGTTATTCCGTTTACCTTACCGTCATTAAAAGAGAGGAAAGATGATATTTTATCTTTGGCCCAATTGTTTTTAATGCAGACAAACGAGAAATATGGGATGACAAAGCAATTAGGTTATGAGCTGAAGGACTTTTTTTATTCGTATCATTGGCCTGGTAATATAAGGGAGCTCTCTAATCTGATCGAAAGGCTGGTTGTTACGACGCCTGATGAAGTTATCGATATAGATAATCTCCCCTCAGAATATGATGACGCAACTAATGTAAAAATGGATTCAACTGTTCCTTTAAGGTATGCAGTAGAAACAACCGAAAAAAAGGTATTATCACATGCAGTTGAAAAGTATAAAAGCAGTTACGAAATTGCGAAGGCATTGGAAATAAGCCAACCGACAGTCGTTAGAAAACTGAATAAATATAACTTAAAGATAAAATAGGTTAATAAGTTCTTTTATTAAATCAAGTGCAACGTTATGTACCATTATTTCATACCGTTGCATTTTTATTTTGTGATGAGTCTAGTAAAAGGAATTGCTGCGAAAAAGAAAACCGACTTTTAATACATAAATGAATCATTGATTTAAAAATGAATCGATGAAAACTGACTTTTACATAAGAATGATTCAATTTTGTATTGTTTTTGAATGCTACATATAAACAATGGAAAATAGGATTAACAATAAATGCGTGTGTATTACGGATTTTGACTATTTTTTGGATAAAGATTAAAAGTTGGCATTGTAGTTGCATTCCCAAATGGAAAGAAGATCAAGTAAGGGGTGGAATAGCGATGTCGACTGTGATGACAGACGAAATGCAACAGATGAAAACCATGATAAAAAACTTTGTAGATAAGGAGGTAGAACCATATAGTCAACAAATAGAAGATCAAGATGAAATCCCACCGCATTTGGTAGATGAAATGAAGGAATTGGGTTTGTTCGGTATGAGCATTCCCGAAGTATATGGCGGAATTGGTTTAAATACGGTGGAAAAGGCAATAGTCCTGGAACAATTGGGAAGAGCACATAACGGACTGGTTTCATTAATCAGTGCTCATACCGGAATTGGCAGCACAGGATTAGTCAAACTTGGTTCCGACTATTTAAAGCAGAAATATTTACCGGAGATGGCTGCCGGGAATAAAATCGCATCGTTTGCACTTTCCGAACCAGGTGCAGGGTCTGACGCTACGAATCTCTCCACTCAAGCAGAAAAAAGCGGAGATCATTGGGTGGTCAACGGCATGAAGCATTTTATAACAAATGCTCCAATCGCCGACGTTTTCACTGTATTTGCTCTAACCGATAAAGAAAAGAGGGCAAAAGGCGGTATTACGGCATTTTTTATCGAAAAGGACTTTCCGGGGCTACATATTGGGAAAACGGACAAAAAAATGGGGTTGCGAGGCTCTTACACTGCTCAGGTTATCCTCGAGGATTGTATGGTACCGGAAGAGAATGTCATTGGTGAAGTAGGGATGGGATATATCAATGCACTAAAAATTCTTGGAGAGGGCCGAATCGGTTTGGCAGCCAGAGCGGTCGGATCCTGTGAAAAGTTAATTGAGCTATCTGCCAGTTATGCGAAAGAGCGTGTTCAGTTTGGCAAGCCAATTGCAGACAATCAAGGTATTCAATGGATGTTGGCGGATATGGCTACCGAAACCGAAGCTGCACGTACTTTAACAATGATGGCTGCAGAAAAGGTAGATGAAGGGAAAAAGGTTATCAAAGAAGCATCTATGGCAAAACTTTATGCGTCAGAGGTTTTTAATAAAGTGGCAGATAAGGCGCTGCAAATTCATGGCGGGATCGGATACATAAACGAATATGCTGTGGAGCGGTTTTATCGCGATGCCCGGATTACGAAAATTTATGAAGGAACAAGTGAGGTTCAACGGTTAGTTATTGCAAGGAAGGTACTTGAAGAAAACTAAACAGGTAGCAAATTAATAGAAGAAAAGAGGGAGTGTATGCGCTGGATTGTTCTTATTCTACTATTCTTCGGAGCGATTCTAAACTTTGCTGATAAATCAATCGTTGGCCTTGCTGCTGTCCCAATTATGAATGAACTGGATTTGTCTTATACGGAATGGGGATTAGTGGGCAGTAGTTATTATTGGCTCTATCCTGTTACCGGAATTTTTGGTGCTGCCTGGGCAGATAAAATAGGAGCCAAAAGAGTATTAGTTGGTTTAATGGTTATTTGGTCGGTCTTACAATTTGGAGTTTTGGCGGTTACAGCTTTACCGCTATTAGTTGTTTATCGGATACTATTGGGAACTTTCGAAGGACCATACAGCCCGATTGCGTATAGCCATGCCCATAAATGGTTTCCTCCAAAATTACGTGGTTTTGCCAATTCTGTCATTGTTTCTGGAGGAACGGTAGGAGCGATGATTATTGCTCCGGTTCTGGTCGCTTTGATCACCATGTTTGGTTGGAAGATTGCATTTGCTACGTTAGGTTTGGCGAGTTTGGTATGGGCGATAATTTTTCAATTTTTTACGAAGGAGAGTCCGGTTGAAGCATATAAAAATGTACAGAAGAAAAAGAAGGAAAAACTAGAAAAAATAAAACTTAAGGATTTTGGAAAATTACTTGTTTCGCCCTCTGCCTTATTTACGACACTAGCCTATTTCTCGACTTATATCTTGATTGTATGGTTTTCCGTATGGCTGCCGATTTATCTTGAGGAAGTTATCGAGATGCCTTCAGCACAAATGGGGGTTGTAGTCATGATCATTGGCATTATTTCTGTAGCCATATATATGGGGGTTTCCGTGCTGTCCGATCGTTTGTTTAAGAAGAATAATAACTGGCGTATCTCCAGGGTATATGTTATCGGTATCGCAATGATCGTCGGGGCAGTGATTATGGCATCTCTAATGATTGTTCAGAATCCAATCTGGGTCATTATTGCAATGAGTTTAGGGAAAGGGTTAACATACTCTATTATACCTATTGGCCCAACCATCATGATCAATGAAATGCCTGAAAGAGGAGGACTAATGACCAGTATTTTAACCTCCTCGGGAAATCTTGCAGGTATTGTCGGTCCTATGATTACTGGATTTATCATTAGTCTTTCCGGGGCGAATAAGATGCTTGGTTACAATTATTCTGTGTTATTTATGGCTGCTATTGTATTCATTTTTGCAACCTTGTTCTTGTTATTCGTAAGGCCGGGAAGAGTTGATAATATCTCTTCGGAAGCTCATTCGGTTTAAATAGGATAAACTTGAACCTCATAGAAAGGGAGGAGATTTAATGAACGAAGCAAAAGAGCGACCCTGGGAAAAATATTATACACTTTCATTACAGGATGCCGGATCCAATAATATCTCTCTTTATGAATTTTTTAATACAAGCGCAAAAAAGTATGCGACACGTACAGCAATTACTTTTCGGGAAAAGACAATAACTTATGAAGAACTAAAAAACAAGATTGACCATTTGGCTGGGAACTGGGGACGGATGGGATTTAAACAGGGCGAAAGGATAGGTTTGATGATTCAAAACCATCCTGATTATATTGTGTCTTATTATGCAGCCCACGCATTAGGGTTAATCGTTGTGCAAATCAATCCATCTTATACAGCTAGAGAGCTTTTGCAAATCGTAACAGATGTACAGTTAACCTATATTTTGGCTGATCCCAAATCGATAGAGACTGTTCAGGCGGTTAAGGATATTTATCCATTTCAAACGATCGTTACATCACAATTAGCAGAATTGGAATTAGATAAGCAAACCCACCAATTGAAAGCGCTGACAGAAACTGGTGAGAAGTTGAATACCCCTGTTGCTATTAATGCGGAAGATGATGTCGCGGTTATTCAATATACAGGGGGTACAACAGGGAAAATGAAAGGAGCTATGCTGACTCATAAAAATCTGGTAACAAATGTGATTCAAAGTTTTATCATGTACAGGGAAAATCTTTCTGCGAGTCAAGATACTGTTCTTGCTGCTACACCGTTATACCATGTGTATGCAATGACAGGTGCTATGAATTTAGGGATTTTTATGGGCGCCAATATACTGTTAGTTACTAAATTTAAGGTGGATGAAGTGATGCCCCTGATCAAAAAACACCAGCCCACGGTGTTTCCGGGAGTTCCGCAAATGTATATCGCTTTTGTTAATTACCCGGATGCAGAGAAGTATGGGTTAGATTGTTTTCGAGTTTGCTCATGTGGCTCAGCTCCACTGCCTGTAGAAATACTGAATAAATTTGAAAAGCTAACAGGATCGAAAATATCAGAGGGCTTTGGTATGTCTGAAACCTCTCCAACGACGCATCGAACCCCGGTTAATGGAGAGGTGAAACCGGGTAGTGTAGGGATTCCCGTTCCTGAAACAGATAGTAAAATTATCGATAACAACCAAAATGAGCTTGGACTGTATGAGGTTGGCGAATTGGTTGTCAAAGGCCCACAAGTTATGAAAGGTTATTGGAATAATGAAACGGAGACAAATCGTGCATTGCAAAACGGCTGGATGCATACTGGCGATTTAGCTATGCAGGATGAAGATGGTTATTTCTACATTGTAGGCCGAAAAAAAGAAATGGTAATTACAGGCGGATTCAATATTTACCCGCAAGAGATTGAGGGTGTTTTATATCAGCATCCTTATGTGAAGGAAGCGGCAGTCGCAGGGATACCCAATCCCGAAAAAGGTGAGATTGTGAAAGCTTATATCGTCCCAAAAGAAGAATATTCTATTGATGTAGAGGAATTAAAAGGATTTTGTTACCGAAACTTAACACCGTATAAAGTTCCAAAGCAATTTGAACTAAGAGAATCACTTCCTCGGAACACTGTTGGAAAGATTTTAAAACGAAAACTGATTGAGTCTGAAAAAAGTTAATGGGAAAAATAATCTATTTTTTATTTAATTGCCTGGGGTTTGAACAATTATGCGTAATATGTGTACCCGGCACAAAAAGGAGAGGAAAACATGAATTTTCATTTAGACGAAGATATTGCTTTCTTGAAGAAAAATGTACGCGATTTTGTGCAAACAGAAGTGGAAGCGGTTGCGATGGACATTGAAAAAGAGAACCGGATTCCGGAGCGTATTCTTGAGCTGTCAAAAGAGATGGGACTTTTCGGTTTAAGTATTCCTGAAGTGTATGGTGGCCTGGGAATTGGAATGGTTGGTAAATGTGCGCTATACGAAGAAATCGGTGCAACACACAATGGCTATACGACACTCATTGGAGCACACACCGGAATTGGAACGGTCGGTATTGTCGAACTGGGTAATGAGGAGCAAAAAAGCAAGTATTTACCTTCGCTTGCCACTGGTGAGAAAATTGGAGCCTTTGCACTAACAGAACCAAGTGCCGGGTCAAATGCCAGTAATTTAAAAACAACAGCGGTTAAGAAGGGAGATAAATATATTTTAAATGGGACAAAGCATTATATTACGAATGCAACAGATGCGGATATTTTCACCGTAATGGCTGTTACCGATCCTGATAAAGGGGCAAAGGGGATTACATCATTTATTGTTGAAAAGGATTTTCCCGGTTTTCAAGTTGGCGCCATTGAACCGAAGATGGGGTTAAAAGGCTCGCAGTCTGCGGAACTTATTTTAGAAGATTGCGAGGTTCCTGTTGAAAATGTTTTAGGCGAAGAAGGAAAAGGATATGTTAACGCATTAAAAATTTTAGCTAATGGTCGTGCGGGATTGGCAGCCAGGAATCTGGGATCATGTCAAAAATTATTGGATTTATCCATGCAATATGTACAGGAACGAGAGCAATTTGGTACTCCAATAATTGAGCATCAAGCAGTCGCGCATATGGTAGCGGAGATGGCCATGGAAACAGAAGCTTTACGTGCTTTTACTTATCGGATTGCTTCGATGGTTGATGACGGGGAGAAAGTAATTAAAGAAGCATCTATGTTAAAACTGTACGGATCAGAAGTATATAACAGGGTGGCAGATAAGGCGGTTCAGGTTCATGGGGGAATTGGCTACATTGCAGATTTCCCAATTGAACGTTTCTTCCGTGACGCAAGGATTACCAGGATATATGAAGGAACATCGGAAATTCAGAAGAACATTATTGCCGGGCAGTTGAAAAAGGAATATAGCTAAACAAATTGGGGGGATAGCGATGAACGAAAATATTGTTATTGTCAGTGCCGCCAGAACACCAATAGGAAGATATGGTGGCTCCTTGAAAGATATTAGTTCCGGGCATTTGGCTTCCATTGCGATAGAAGGAGCGATCAGAAAAGCAGGCATCAAACCGGAACAAGTGGATGAAACGATTATGGGAGAAGTCCGCCAAACCACAGAATCCTCGAATGTTGCAAGAGTCGCAGCATTACGATCAGGTATACCGGAATCTTCTCCTGCTTTTACGATTAATCGACTGTGTGCCTCAGGAATGCAAGCGCTCGCTTCGGGGGTGCAACAAATTTACTCTGAACAAGCTGATGTACTTGTGACAGGTGGAACCGAAAGCATGAGCCGATCACCTTTTTATTTGCGAAATGCCCGTTTCGGTGGAGACCATCCAACACTGGTTGATGCTAATACAGAGGCCGGTCAGCAACCCATTGAAATGTATGGGAAAAATTTAGGTATGGGGATGACAGCGGAAAACCTCGCTGAAAGATATGATATATCAAGAGAAGACCAGGACGCTTTTGCGGTAGAAAGTCAAAGGCGGGCAGCAAGAGCAATCGAAAAGGGAACGTTCAAAGATGAAATTGTCCCAGTAGAAGTAAAAGAGAAAAAGCAAACACGAATCGTAGAGCAGGATGAACATCCGCGACCGGGAACAACGATGGAGAAGCTTGCAAAATTGCGGCCTGCGTTTAAAGAAAATGGCACTGTGACGGCTGGAAATGCGTGCGGCCGTAATGATGGCGCTACGGCAATGGTTATGATGAAAGAATCGCAGGCGAAAAAGATGGGGCTCAAACCGTTAGCCCGGGTCGTCGATTGGGCAACTGCCGGTGTTTCTCCGGAAGTGATGGGGATTGGCCCTGTTCCAGCTGTTAAAAAGTTATTAAACCGAACATCCAAACAAGTGAAAGATATTGATTTAATCGAGCTGAATGAAGCCTTTGCATCGCAATCTCTGGCAGTCATACGTGAGTTATCACTCGATCCTGAAATTGTGAATGTAAATGGAGGGGCGATTGCTTTAGGGCATCCAGTAGGAGCGAGCGGTGCTAGAATTATCACTACTTTACTACACGAAATGACCAAACGTGGGAATGAGCTTGGTATTGCCACATTGTGTGCAGGTGGCGGTCAGGGTATGGCTGTGATGATGGAGCGTATTTAATGGTGCCTGTTACTTCCCAGGTTTTGTCGTATATTGTCGAATGGGAAGTTTCTTATAACCATTGAAGAAAGATCGGAGGATTATTTACGATGCAACAGCTGGAAGAGGTACGAAAAAGTTTTGAAACAAGCCCGTTTTTCTACCATCTAGGTTTTGAAATCACCCATTTTCAAGAAGGGGATGTTCGCTTAAAATTACCTGTTACCAGGCAGCTTTTAAATGCAAACCAGATACTGCATGGAGGTGTGCATGCCAGCATGATTGATTTTGTGCTGGGAATGGTTATACGATCAACGACCAGAACCCGTTGTATCACCATGAACTTAAATGTAAATTACTTTGCTCCAGCCGATAGTGGAAGCCTATTTGCCCAAGGAAGAATACTTCAACAGGGTTATCGTACTGTTACAGCAGAAGGGGAAATACTGGATGAGCAGGGTGAGATGCTCGCAAAGGGCACTGGAACATTTAAGCTAATTAGGGAATAGCGCGATAATAGGTAGCTGGGAATGCTACAACGATAGAAGATTTGAATTGAAACTAGGGAAAACGCGTGATATTCAAGCTGAGCCGATCGAGAAAGAATAAGAAGGTTCAATACTTAATTGGTGGGAGGAATTCATAATGACAAACAGATTTAAAGGAAAAGTAGCATTTGTCACTGGCGGGAGTCGAGGTATTGGAAGAGGAATTACAGAATGGTTCGCTGAAGAAGGTGCTAAAGTAGCAATTGTTGATATTAATGCCGAAGCGTTACAAGAGGCGGCCGATGTTTTCGAAGACAACGGTTACGACTATTACACAAAGAATGTCAATATTGTTCATTCCGAAGAAGTAGAGACAGCGATGGATGAAGTGGTAGAAAGATTTGGCTCACTGGATATTCTGGTCAATAATGCAGGTGTTATTCGGGATAATATGTTGTTTAAAATGACCAATGAGGACTGGCAGCAAGTGATGGACGTCCATTTAAAAGGCTCTTTTAACGCTACACGTGCTGCGCAAAAATATATGGTGAAAAATAGGTTCGGACGTATCATTAATATTTCTTCCACTTCGGCACTGGGAAACAGAGGGCAGGCAAACTATTCAACTTCATATTCGCAATATAGTTGCCTTGGCGAAACTAAATTAATGAAGAGAGAAATAAATTAGGCAATCGCAAATACAAACATTTGGATTGCCTGTTCTTGCAGTCTACCGGTTTTCTTTCGCGATAAAAGCATCTTTCACACCAGCATCAATCACCTTTTTCAACTGTTTTTCCGCATGCTTCTGATCAGAAAATGCCCCTGCCTGTACGCGATACCATTGCTTACCGGAAATCATTATCGTATCAACAAATGCATCGATATCTTTCTTTTTCAGCATATCTGCACGCTTTTTGGCGTTTGCTTTAGAAGTGAAGGAACCGGCAATGACCCGATAAATAGTTTTGGAGCTACCCTTCTTTTTTTTTAGATCAAAAGTTTTTGCCAGCCCGTTTACGTGTCCCTGGGCTACCTTTTTGCACCATGCATCCTGTTTCATCAATGCAGCATCATGGGAATTGTCAATAAATCCGTTTTCCGTCAAAAGTGCTGGCATTTTCGATTCTCGCAATACATGATAGTCAGCCTTCTTTTTACCCCGATCATTTAACTGGTTTTTCTTGACGACTTCTTTATGGATGGTATTCTGATAGGCAGCAGTTTTGGATGAACTGGAAAGGCTGCTATGAATATAATCCTCATATCCTTTGGCAGAACCATTAAACGAATTACAGTGAATCGACAAAAAGTAGTCAGCTCCCCAGTTATTCGCCTCATCGGTGCGTTGGGTTAAACTGACAGTCTTATCGCTGGTTCGACTCATTTTCACGCTGACATTTTCATAGTCTTGCGTTAAAATGGAATGGATGTGCTTTGCTATAGCAAGCGTAACATCTTTTTCCTTTAGTTCTTTTCCCTGTGCACCCGGATCATTGCCGCCATGACCAGGATCCAAATAAAGTTTCATTTAAATATCCCCCATTCTTTCTTTTTTCAATAATAGCGTATGACAGTTGGAAAAATGGCAATTGGACAGACGTCTTTTTAATTGCCAATTTCCATGATTGTCATCGCCTATTCACTACTATTAACGAATGAATAAGAGAGAAAGGGGCGTGTTTAAGAAAAAGTGCAAAAAAGAGCAGCTAATATTGAATTAGCTGCTTATTAGGAGTCTATTAAATGTAGGAAGTGGTATAATATTCTGGCGGTCAAACCCCAAATCACTTTACCGTTATATTGGTAAAAGAGCTCATCCTTATGACGTACCTGCCAATTATAATCTTCTCCCCCAACAATTAAATCAAATGGAAAATCATCCGCTGGTATTACTTTAAAATAGACTTTATATATCTCGGGTTTTACCTGAAGGAAATAGGATAAAGGTACGGTGAAAATTTCTCCAACTTCTGCTTGACTTGGGTTTATTTGTTCAGCGTTTTTGATCGTACCTGTAAACGGGAAAATCATCCGTCCGTTATCCGCAACAATGTAATCAAGCGGACTGATATTCTCAATCGATGTTTTCGATATCCCTAGTTCTTCCGTCGTTTCGCGAATCGCACAATACTCAGGATCAGGATCGGTCGGGTCAATTTTGCCGCCCGGAAAACAAATATCCCCGGGCTGGCTGCGCAGTTTCATGGACCTTACCTCAAATAGTATATGGACTTCATTGTTTTTCTCGATTAACGGCAGCAGGATGGCGTGTTTGTGAAAATTATCATAACCAAGAATGGTAGGTTTTCGACCGTTTAGCTTTGCGATAATGTCTGTTAGGTTCATTTTTCATACCCCCATGATCATTTATGTTCATTATACTAGAAATTGTTAGATATCATTAATGGATAGACATACAATTTCGTGTTTGATCTGTATTTTGATAATGTAATGCACTAAGGTTACATATAATAACAAACTTACTTGACACAATTGTAATGTTTATGTATAATACTTACATAAAGTAACTAACTTGATAAAAATACGTATTGTAATTTCGTTTTGATATAGAAAAGTAAATAATAAAGGAGGTTTTTGCAAAGAATAGACAAAACGAAGTACAGGAGTATTTTAAGTTTCACTTTATGGACACACATAAATATGCATCCTTGTGATGGATACTTATTTCAATCTGATGTGGCTTAAGGAGACTTAAACCATTGGATTTTTGGAAAAATTATTTTGAAATCATTCAACCAAGAAGGAGACAACAAACAAGATGGAAAATGTTAAATTAGCAATTATCTATTACAGTTCAACTGGAACAAACTATAAAATGGCGAAATGGGCTGAAGATGCCGCAACAAAAGCCGGTGCCGAAGTACGTCTGTTGAAAGTTACGGAATTGGCTCCAGAAGCAGCAATTGCATCCAATCCAGCTTGGAAGGCCAATCATGAAGCAACAGCAGATATCCAGGAGGCAACCTCTGATGATTTGCAATGGGCAGATGCCATCATCTTTAGTACAGCTACACGATTTGGCGGCATTGCCTCGCAAATGAAGCAATTCCTTGATATGCAAGGCGGACTATGGGCGAGTGGTGCATTAGTAAATAAGGTCGTTAGTGCAATGTCTTCTGCCCAAAATGATCACGGTGGTCAGGAAGCAAGTATTCTCTCTCTTTATACTTCCTTTATGCACTGGGGCGCGATTATTGCTGCACCAGGATACACTGACCCTGTATTGTTCACAACCGGCGGAAATCCATATGGCGCAAGTGCCACCGTTGATGCGGAAGGAAATATTGTCAACAATGTACAACCAGCAGTGGAAGTACAAGCAAAACGGACTGTTGATATTGCTAGCCGGATTAAAGCGGGAAATAAATAAGTAATAATCATAAATGGCTAACCGGAATCATTTTCGGTTAGCCATTTTTAGTTGTAAAAAATCCTGGATAATCATCTATCCCGGTCCTTTTTATCGTCCTTTTCTTTTTCAACTCTTAAGGTATGTTCATTTGTTTCCTCAGCGAATTCCGTTTGCAGCTGGTTCATCGTTCGCCAGTCTTTTCGTTCATATTCATCAGGGGAAAAATGGTTAACAATAAAACCGTGGATGAATGGTTCACAACAAGTTATAAAAAAGGCTGATAGGATCGAGGTCGTAATGATTGGGATATTGGCATTGAGAAATAGGCCTCCCAGAATAAATAACGAAAAGAAGGTTAAGGCAAAGTCAGCGATAGTCGCGGTAATATTGCCAAACTGTCTCAATATGATCATATCACCAATCAGATAAGAAATGGCTGTAACGAATAGGCTAATCCAAAATAAGTTTACCCACCCCGCACCGGAAAAGATGCCGAAGATGGTATATATGGTAAACGCTATGGCCAAAAATTTAAGTCCTAATGCTTTCAGATGTTGCATGATTGTACACCTCTCTTGTCTTTGGTTTTGTTTTAGTATTTGACAATCCGGTAGTAAATATTATTCATTGACAGGTTAAAATGAAGTCGATAAAATGAATGATAATCAGTCAGTTACGGAGGGATTTTGTGGAGGATAAAAAAGATCGCATCATTCAATCCGCAATTCATGTTTTTCGGGAAAAAGGCATTGAAAAAACAAAAATATCTGATATTGTCAAAGATGCTGGTATTGCACAAGGGACATTTTACTTATACTTTTCTTCCAAGTTTGCCGTAATGCCGTCAATAGCTGAAGAGATGATGGAGAAAACACTTGTTCAGATAAAAGAAAATGTGGATGAGAATCTTCCCTTTTCTAAACAACTCGAAACAGTGGTTGACGTAGTATTTGCAATAACAGATGAGTATCGGGAAATTTTTGCTTTGATCTATTCCGGGCTGGCAGCAACAGATTATCTGAAGGAATGGGAAGCCATATATGAACCATATTATTGGTGGATGCGTGACTTTTTAATGCAGGCTAAAGCGGATGGAGCAATTCGGGAAGCACTTGATATTCAGCGAACCGCAGAAGTACTCATTGGATTGATTGAATCAACTGCAGAACAATGCTTTTTGTATTCACAAATGGACGATGAAACCATTGATATGAAAAAGAAAGCTGTATTAATGTTTGCAGAATATGCGCTGGGTCTGCGTGACTAGTGTTTTTTAAGTTTATAGTGACTGATTGTCAGTCATGAATGGAGTGAACATGTTGAATAAATCATGGATATATGTTGTATTAACAAGTTTGTTTGAATTAGTGTGGGTGTATGGATTTAACACTGCATCAGAGTGGTGGCACTGGGTATTAATCTTGTGTGTAATTCCATTTGATTTGCACTTTCTTGCCAAGGCGTGTGAAAATCTTCCTACAGGTACGGTATACGCTATTTTTGCTGCTGCAGGTACAGTTGGAACAGCACTGATGGATGTATTTCTCTTTGACCGGCAGTTAACCACTGGAAAAATCTTGTTTATGATAGTTATCGTTACCGGTGTCGTTGGCTTAAAACTTTCCGATGAACAACAAACAGAAGGAGCAACAAACTAATGGGTTGGATGTATATATTTTTGGCGGCAGTGTTTGAAGTGATTGGCGTGCTGGGACTGAAGCTGTTTAGTCATGCAAGGACAGTGAAAAATGGGGTTATTTACCTGGGTGGCCTTGGCGGGTCATTTGCATTTTTATACATGGCGTTTTTATATTTGCAGATTAGTGTTGCCTATGCCGTCTTCATTGGCATCGGTACAGCAGGAGCGGTGCTTTTAAATATGATATTTTTCGGGGAATCGAAAAGTTACTTTCGGATGTTGAGTTTAATAGTGATCATTATTGGCGTTGTTGGACTAAAGGCATTATCTTGAAATAGAAAAAAGCATGATATATTGAAAAATCATGCCTTTTTTCTTCGGTTAAGGAAGTATATCATTGATGTCCAAGCTTATGATAAGAGGTTTAATCCATTAAGTCACTGATAACTTCATACGAATGCAAACGGGCTTGATGGTCAAAAATTTGCGAACTGATAATGAACTCATCGGCTTTGGTCTGTTCCAAAAAGCTTTCCAGACCACGTTTCACAGTCTCCGGCCCGCCAACAATGGTAGCAGGTGATTCCATGGAACTTGCAACCGCCGCCTGTTCCATTTCTGACCAAGCGTTTTTTGTATCTTCAATTGGCGGTTGTAATTTCGCCGGGCGTCCATTGCGGATATTTAAAAACTGTTGCTGATGGGACGTTGCTAAATATTGTGCTTCTTCATCCGTATCTGCAGCAATAACATTGACACCTAGCATAGCATAAGGCTTTTCAAGCGACTTCGATGGTTGGAACCGCTCCCTGTATAAATGTAACGCTGGAATGGTGTAATTCGGTGAAAAGTGACTGGCAAACGAGAATGGCAATCCTTTATGTGCAGAAAGCTGTGCACTAAAGTCACTGGAACCAAGCAGCCAGATAGGAATATCCAATCCTTCACCAGGAACTGCATGAACCCGTTCAGTTCCTGCGAAATATCCTTGCAATTCCTCAACCTGTAAAGGAAAGTCCTCTACACTCATATTTAATGTTCGTCTTAATGCAAAGGCGGTTGCCTGATCACTGCCTGGTGCCCGTCCAAGACCCAGGTCAATACGTCCAGGATAGAGTGTTTCCAAGGTGCCAAATTGTTCAGCGATCACCAATGATGCATGGTTTGGCAGCATTACGCCACCGGATCCAACGCGAATACGATTTGTTGCCCCGGCAATGTGGCCAATTAATACAGATGTTGCAGAGCTGGCAATTCCGGGCATATTGTGATGTTCCGCCAGCCAATAACGATTGAATCCCCATTTGTCCACATGCTGAGCTAAATCTGTACTATTGGCTAATGATTCACCAGGGTTGCTTCCCTCATTAATGGGGGAAAGATCCAAAACAGATAGTGGGATATGATGAAAAGTTTTTGCTTTATTAGAAGTCATTTGATTCACTCCTTGTAATAATTCCTTACGAGAAATGATACGTCTTTCAATGTGGGAGGTCTAATATAATGCTTGCTCCAAGATTATAGTTTCGCGGAATCGGTTGATGTTCACTCCCAAGGTTGATATTTTCATGAATTGGGTTGATATTTAGGCTATGTGGTCGATGTTTTTGTCGGTTAGGTTGATGTTCGCACACTAAGGTCGATAATACCACAAATTCAGTCGATGTTCGGATTCCAAGGTCGATATATCATCAAAATCGATTGATGCTAACTTATGATCAGCTTGGCTGGTTGCACCATTTATGTATTTTCAGTAATATAGTATTGGTAACATACGCATAGTATTGAAATGAGGGTATACAATGAGCAAACCATCCATCTACGGATTAACCTATGACCAGCTGACCGCTTGGCTGGTAGAGCAAGGACAACGGAAATTTCGTGCCCAACAGGTGTGGAATTGGTTATATAAGAAGCGTGTGACACAGTTCTCGGAGATGAAAAACGTCAATAAAGATTGTATTGCATTATTAGAGGAAAATTTTGTGCTCCATACGTTAGAAGAAGAGATTAGACAGGAGTCTGCAGATGGAACGAAAAAGTTCCTGTTCAAATTACAAGACGGTAACTTAATTGAAACAGTGTTAATGCGATTTAATTATGGATTATCGGTCTGTGTTACAACGCAGGTTGGCTGTAATATTGGCTGTACATTTTGCGCTAGTGGATTACTAAGAAAAAACCGCGACCTTTCCAGCGGCGAAATTGTGGAACAGATCATGAACGTGCAAAAGCATCTTGATGAACAAGGTGACGGCGAGCGGGTCAGTCATATTGTCGTGATGGGAATTGGGGAGCCATTTGACAATTTCACCAATTTGATTGACTTTTTACGTGTTGTAAACGATGATAAGGGACTTTGCATTGGTGCCAGACACATAACTGTTTCGACCAGTGGACTAGCTCATAAAATATATGAGTTTGCCGATACCGGTCTGCAAGTGAATTTAGCCATTTCCCTACATGCACCGAATAATGAATTGCGGACTAAAATAATGAAGATCAATAAGGCTTTCCCAATTGAAAAATTAATGAAAGCAGTTGATTATTATTTGGATAAAGTCAATCGCCGGATTACGTATGAATACATCATGCTTCGGGATGTAAATGATCATGTAGAAGAGGCGGAACAGCTTGCCAGATTACTTCGGGATAAACGCCATCTGACATATGTTAATCTGATACCCTATAATCCAGTTGATGAACATAACCAATACCAACGTAGTGAAAAGGAATCTATTCAAACTTTCTTTGAAACATTAAAGAAGCATGGTATAAACTGTGGGGTACGCTGGGAAAATGGTGCGGATATCGATGCCGCATGCGGTCAGTTGCGCAGTAAGCAAATAAAAAAGAAAAATGTTGGCTGAATATATAAAGACGCATCTTAACAAGATGCGTCTTTATATATTCAATTCCCTCCAATTAGTCTACAATAAAGTCTCCAAATTAATTGATCAGTAAATAAGCAGTTGTTTAAGATATATTATTTGTTAAAAGAATTTAAATACATTATTGCATACATATATACAATAATGTATTTTTGCATTCGCTTTTCGTGTTCTTGTACACAAATTCGTTTGCGTTATGTGTACAAATGTGTTTTCATGTGTACAAGAAAGTTTGCAACCCGGTGTGATGCAGTGTACGACATTGTATTCAAATACAACCCGTTACGCTGGCAGGAACTTTGATTGGTCCAGACGTGATATATGAAAAACATTTGTCAGCATGTAAGAGTATAGATCTTCATAGCCAAGCTGATTTGTTTTAGCCTATTGAAGGTATGATAAGTAATTAGTATGTGTTTAAGTTATTGATAGATCATATTAGTTGTCGAAACATCATTGAATTTGTCCACTTCTATTTCTCTACTCTACTCATCCTAAACAGTTCAGGTGAAATATATGTCAAATATTGCGGAGGTTGAAATATTTAGCAAGTATTTGATTTTATTTTGGTAGACAATAATAGCTAAAATTCTGCAAGAGGCAAAACCTCACTTATCAGGAATTGGTAAGCAGGCCATACTAGTTCCGGTGAAGTACATAAAGGCGCTGCGTTCTTTACCACCTCATCTCCCCACCGATGGTTAGTTTTCATCTACAGGATGTGGTTTAATCAATAAATACCATATGGCTGTGATGTGCTGCATATATATTCCAATATCAACCACGACATTTTCCGCAACATCTGTGTTTCCATTTGCCACCGTTAGAGGTATCGGAATGCTACACATACATTCGTGATAAAAACTTCCACATTTCAACTTTATATGACATCACCTTACCTTTTTTGATAATCTCAATCATTTTTACCACTTACAATGAAATGGAAGAACTAATTCGACATTCATGTTACTGGCTGAAAAGTAATTACAGAAAAAAAGTCTTATAATGATGTTTTCTCTCAAATAAATAGAGATTTTCATTGTGAAAGATAAATCGACAAATAACGTCAAACATTGATCATTGCTTTAATAATATATTGACGTTAGTTAGACCCCATCTTATTTAATGAAATCTTAATCTAAGAACAGTTTTACAGATAAAACAAAACTCTCTCTTTCTCTTGTGTCGGGGTCACCTTGGGGCGTTTTTTGTATGAATTTGTAGAAACAGTAAAATTGCTGTCATATATTCCTTTTTTGTCGCATGTAAAAAAAATATAACCCTGCCTGTTATGATAGCTAAATAATATTCATATATTTTCGCCACCTTAAAGTCTGCAAAATCTATGTTTGCGTTAATTGCATACATGTTTACTTTTGTGAACACAAGCGAACAAAAAATGTGTTCTTGTATGCAAAAATGAAAACATAAAAGTTTACGAATGGGATTACATGAATACAAAAGTGTATACATATTGGCACAAAGCTGTGTGCAAATTGTGTGCATGCAAGCGTTAAAGAAAACATGATAAAAGTCTGATTGATTATTTTTGGTAAATCTATTATTCTTGTAAGAGTAATAGATTAAATAGGAGGGAATTTAACCTTATGACAAAATCAAGAATTGCAGCCGTTGATGTTGGTAATGATGCAGTCAAAGCCAATTTTGGTAAATTGGAAAGTGAACTATATATCCCAAATGTAATTGCACATGATGTGGAGGATCGTCCTGTTATCGGTATCGAGGAATTGGATGAAAAAGATCCGGTTGATAATTTACATATTCGGATCCACTCCCCTGCTTTGGAAGAAAATAATGCGATTTACCGGGTTGGGAACCTGGCAACAAAAACGGATAATTCATTCGAACTTGATCCGGGCAGCAGCAAATCAGAAGAGGACCAAACCCTGATTATGCTGTTCGCATCCATTGCGCTTGATGCGGTGAGCAGTGGTGAATTTAGTGAAACGAGAGAAAATGTGATTGATGCACGCTATACATTAGGTACAGGATTGCCGCTAAGAGAGGTAAAGGAAGGTAAAGACGTTGGTTATCGTTCACAACTGTTGGGATCGGTACATCAAGTTGAATTTTTAGTTACACCGCGATACCAAGGAAAAAAAGTAAATATTAAATTTGATGAAGTAAAGGTTTATCCTGAAGGGTTTGCAGCATATGTCAACCTGATTATGGATAATGATTTAAAAGTAATCAATAAAGATCTGATTGACAAGCAAATTTTAATTCAAGACATTGGTGGACTTTCCACAGATATTGCAGTAATTAGAAATCGTAATGTAGATGATGATAAGGCACAAGGATTCAACTTGGGTGTTGCAGAATCATTGGAATCCATTCGTGAAGAAATCCGGAAGAAACATGGTGTTGAATTGGACAGCAGACGTGATGTTGTCGATATCATTACCAGAAAAAATGACCGGCATCACATCATGGTTAAGGGCAGCAGAACAAGTGTACATGATATTACCGATCATATTCTTTTGGAATTGGCGAAAAAGGAATATCGTTTCTTGAGAAATACTTGGGCGAAAAATTCGCAGTCTGAGATTTGCTATTTTGTTGGTGGCGGTTCAGCGGTGCTAAAGGATTACCTGAAGGCATTAAACAATAAGCTGGATGGATTTAACATTGAGTTTTTTGAGAATGAAAATGAAAGTATCTGGATGATGGCGAATGCTTATTACAAGCTGATTTCCCAATTTATCGGTAAACAAGCACAGCCACAAGATCAAGCAAAGAACCAGGCACCAAAACAAGCTGTTAAGGAAGAGACAAAAGTAGCAGCGAAACAAAAATAGGGTGATATGATGGGTGAGAGAAAAAGTATTGAACGGGGACAATCGATAACCTTTCGTATCCCCTCTGATACACCTGATTATCTATTAAAGCAATTACAGCGGTTAAAAAAAACGGAGCGG
Source organism: Lentibacillus sp. L22 (assembly GCF_040812445.1). Taxonomy (NCBI): domain Bacteria; kingdom Bacillati; phylum Bacillota; class Bacilli; order Caryophanales; family Bacillaceae; genus Lentibacillus; species Lentibacillus sp. L22. The sequence continues at coordinate 61,755 of NZ_JBFNXI010000007.1, forward strand.
AGAAATTTTTCCAGCCGGATTGCCCAATTTGTGCTAAAAGGGGTCAATGAAACAGTTGTAAGAGAGCGTGAAACAGTCACCATTCCACTCCCAAAACAATTAACAAAGGAACAAAAGAGCTGGCTGAAACACGAACACTCAGAGGCGCTGATTGGCAGTATATTGTATCAGTTGATCAATGACCCAAGACGGGCAACTTCACTGTTGGCGGCGTTAAACAGTAACAGGCCCAATATTGATGAGGCATTGTATCTGCAGGAGGAAGCAGCAATGACAACCATCCCTGAGGAATTTGAGCCTGAACCGATACAACCGGCGGAACAAATGGAATCTACGTCCGAATCTACGTCCATGGGTAATGATGATGCGCTTGATGATTTGACGATGGATAGCCTGGATGAATTTCCAGATCCAGAAGAAGGTGCGCAGGAAGAAGACGATAATCCACTTGGCGATTTCTTTTCCCGAATGAACCGATAAAGCCGGCAAGCCTGTTAATATGGCTTGCCGACTTTTTTCTATAGTCGAATTAGGCCTTGAAATGAACGGACTTCATTTTTTGCTTAATCATCCGTATTCTTATCTTCAAACGCCTCTAATGCAGAACGTTTCTTCCGGCGCTTACGAATTTGTTCCTGAATCTTTTTTCGATCAATATAAATGGTAGGGGTTTCATAATCTTCCGACTCCTTGATATCGCTGTTGGAAGCTTTCATGAATGACCATGCAAGCAGGAACATGATAAAGATAACGGGAAACCCGGCAACGATGCTAGCGGTTTGCAGTGTTTTTAGCCCGCCGACAATCATCAATACGAGTGGTAGCAAACATAATGTAAAGGCCCAAAATAAACGGTTCCAGCGTAATGGCTCCGACCGAACTTCCTTTTGTACAACCGCTGCAAGAATATAAGAGGATGAGTCGAATGTTGTCGCCAAAAAGATAATCGCCAGGATGGTAAATAATGCGACCATGATAATTGGCATTGGCAGCTGGTGCAATATTTGAATGATGGCAGCCGAGGCACCATGTTCATTCATAAAACCAATCACATCAAAATTTCCGGTTAACTGTAAATACAGTCCAAAGTTCCCCATAATCCCGAAAAACAAAATGCATCCAATGGTACCATAGATCATTGTCCCGAGAATCATTTCCCGAATCGTCCTGCCTCGTGATATCCTGGCAACAAATAAACCAACAAAAGGCGCATAAACTACCCACCACGCCCAATAAAAAATAGTCCAGGATTCGGGAAAGCCGGTTTCTTTAAAGCCGGCCAAGTTTCCAAACGGTTCCAGCCAAGTCGCCATATGAAAAAAGTTATCAACAATCATCCCGATACTTGTGAAGGTTGTTTGACTAATAAATAATGTTGGTCCGAACAAAAAGATAAATAACAAAATAAAAATAGCCAGCCATATATTGACATCACTTAGCACCTTGATTCCTCTATTTAGCCCCGAATAGGCACTTAATGCAAAAATAATGGTACAAAAGAGGATGATAGCGATTTTTAACCAAATGGTGATTGGGATTCCAATTAAATCATGTACTCCTTCAGCTATCATGGGCGCTCCAAGTGCCAATGTAGTACCTGCACCACCCATCAATCCAAACATAAATAACACATCAATAACAACACCAAGCGGCCCATCAGCTTGGCGGCCAATAACTGGTCTGACAGCCTCACTGATTTTTAAAACGGGCTTCCTTCGTACGTAATAGAAGTAGGCGATGGGTAGCGCCGGTAATGTATAAATAGCCCAAGCGATAGGACCCCAGTGAAACATCCCATAGGAAGATGCCCACTCGATCGCCTCTTTTGATTCGGGGGCAATTCCAAATGGCGGGCCTTGATAATAATAAGCCCACTCAATCATTCCCCAATAAAGAATACTCGATCCAATCCCCGCGGCAAACAGCATCGCCGCCCAAGAAAAAGTGCCAAACTCCCTTTCATCTTCTTCACTTCCCAGTTTAACATGTCCGTTTTTACTAAAAGCGACAAAAAGTAAAAAGGCGAAAGCACTCAGCCCGACTAGTAAATATAAAACACCGAAATTACCGGTCATAAATTCATTTGCCATGTCAACTACTTTTCCGCCTTGCTCTGGAAAAACCGCCAGTGGAATGGATACAAGCAGAATTAACACGATTGCACCAATAAACGTAGGCCAGTCGATTAATTTTGCTTTCATTGCTTCTCACCTCTTTAATTGATAGCCTTTCTTAAATGGCTAAAGATATACAGCACATGTGTATCCTAACTAAATGAGATATATAGTTTATAAAGTTTGTGTAATTTTTTATGTATAAAGTTTATAACAGAAATGCTTCCATTTGCTATGAAATGCTCATAAATGCAAGGGTTTTTGACGTTTTGGATAGCCGTAACTTTATGTTACAGTGCCATTAAGTCAAATAGAAATGGGTGTTAAGCGATGGAAGGCGATAAAGATAAAATTGCGGACGTGAAAACACAATTTATTGACAAGATTGCTGACAACATGAGTTCTTTCGGTGTTTCCACAAGTGTTGGGCGTGTGTTGGGAATCATTTATATGAAAAGATCACCAATGACACTTGATGAATTATCGGCTGAGACCGGTATGAGTAAGACCCGCATGAGTCAGGTTGTTCGTGAAATGATCGATTTGAATATTGCGGAAAGGGTTTTTCAAAAAGGTGTACGCAAAGATTTATATCAGGTGGAACAGGACTATTATCAAACCTTTGTATCTTTATTTACTTCAACTTGGCGTAAAGCGATTAATAAAAGCAAACACTTTGAGCAAAAGCTACAAGGAAAATTGAAAGATTTACAGGAAGATCATCCTTTAACAGAGGCCGATGAACAGGCGGTTGATGAGATTCTTGCCGAGATACTTGAGTGGATGGACTACTACGACTGGATCAAGCGGCTAACCGAGTTTTTTGAAAGCGGCGAGATCTTTAACCATGTTCCAAAAAATAGACAAGGAGGAAATCATCTTGAATAATAACGTTATTTTGTCCTGTGCGATTACCGGTGCAGGTGAGACAACACAGAAAAGTTCCTATGTACCAGTGACACCTAAGGAAATTGCTGATTCTGCTATCAAAGCAGCGAAGGCAGGGGCAACAATCGCCCATTTACATGTAAGAGATCCAGAAACAGGCAAACTAAGTCATGATGCCAATTTATTTAAAGAGGCTGTAGAGCGTATTCGTGAGGCGGATACGGATGTCATTATCAATATCACTGCTGGTGGTGGCGGTGACTGGGTTCCTAGTGAGTCCGACCCAACCAAAGGCGGAGAAGGTACCGATATGCAAACACCAGAGGAACGCCACAAACCAGTTGGCATGTTACTGCCGGAAATATGTACGTTGGACTGTGGCAGTGTTAACTTCGGTGATCAGGTTTATATCAGTCCGACTGATTGGCTCCGGAAACAAGCTAAATTAATTCAGGATGCGGGCGTTAAACCTGAACTTGAATGCTTTGATACCGGGCATATACGTTTTGCCAATCAATTAGTCAAAGAAGGACTTATTGATGGGGATCCAATGTTCCAATTCTGTCTGGGTATTCCATGGGGCGCTGATGCAGATGCCGAAACATTGGCATATATGCGCAGCCGAATTTCAGAAAATGCGACTTGGGCAGCATTTGGAATCGGACGGATGCAAATGCCGATGGTCGCTGAGTCTGTCTTGCAAGGTGGGAATGTTCGTGTGGGATTAGAAGACAACCTTTATTTGAAAAAGGGAACATTGGCTACGAATGAACAACTAGTTGACAAAGCAGTTGGTATTATTCAAAGCTTGGGATCAGACGTGATGTCCCCTGCAGAAGCACGTGAATTTTTGAATTTGAAGGATCCAAATGGAAAGAAGGCATAATATATGACAACAGAAATTAAAAATATTACCGTCGTTGGTACTGGCGTTATCGGAAACGGATGGATTACCCGTTTCCTCGCCAACGGCTATCATGTTACAGCAACCGATCCAGATGCTACAGCAGAAGGCCGGATGCGTGAAGCAGTTGCACATGCATGGCCGGCAATGGAAACGTATGGTCTGGATCCACAGGCATCGCAGGATAACCTATATTTTGAATCCGACCTTGAGACTGCATTACGTCAGGCAGATTTTGTACAAGAGAATGTGCCGGAACGTGAACCATTGAAACGAAAAGTCATCGCAGACATCGATCAATATGCGCCTGAACATGCTGTCATCGCATCCAGTACGTCTGGTATCTTGCCAAGTACATTACAGGCGGATTGTACGAAACATCCGGAGCGCGTCGTTGTAGCCCATCCTTTTAACCCGGTTTACTTAATGCCGCTTGTCGAATTAGTCGGAGGCAAAGCAACGGACGGTCAATTTGTTAAACAAGCACAAGCATTTTATACAGGTATTCGCATGAAGCCGTTAATCGTTCGACAAGAAATAGAAGGCCATATCGCCGACCGTTTGATGGAAGCCATCTGGCGGGAAGCACTGCATATCGTCAATGATGGTGCAGCAACAACAGAAGAAATAGACACATCGATTGTTTATGGGCCTGGACTACGCTGGGCATTAATGGGACCTTTCTTAACCTTGCATATGGGTGGTGGAAAAGCCGGTATGCGTCATTTACTGGAACAATTTGGCCCAGCATTGAAGCTACCGTGGACTAAACTTGTCGCACCGGAATTAACGGATGAACTTGCGGAAAAAGTTATTACCGGCAGTGAAGCGCAAACGGAAGGCGTATCAATGGAAGCTCTTGAAACGCGCCGTGACCAATTCCTGATTGAACTACAGCAACTGTTGGAAAAATATTGGCCAGCAGCTAATCTAAACGGAAATCTGTAAGAAAGAACGGCTCCGAGCACCGCTTCTTAATCGGGGCGCCGGAGCTAAACATGAGTTCTCAGGTTACTTGTTTCACATAGCTTTATTCCTGATAAGGGAGGGATTAAAATGGCAGAGGGAAAAGTTATTTTGCAAAATCGCGTCCAAAAGGAATGGATCGATTATAATGGACATATGAATGATGCAGAATATGTTCGGGCATTCAGTTGGGGCGTCGACCGCTTGATGAAATTAATTGGTATTGATGATACTTTTCGGGAAGAACAGCATTATACGATCTATACGATGGAGACGCATGTCTGCTATCTGGCAGAAATGAAACTGGATGAACCATTTGAAGTTCATTTGCAAATCCTTGATTACGATGCAAAACGCATGCATGTTTTTTATGAATTGTACGGTGAAGACGGAAAACGTGCAGCAACCAGCGAACAAATGCTAATGGGTATCGATCAATCCACTGGAAGACCAGCACCATTTCCAAATGATGTCTATACCAAAGTAAAAGCGCTCGCTGACCAATATACACCAGCAGAAAAACCAAAAGAAGCAGGCCGCATCATCGGCATCCGGCGCAAATGAGTGGGACATGAGGACAGGCTCCTTGTCCCACCATATTTTGGAAACTGCCCGCTAGAAGGGTGAAATTCACCGATAAATCATGCAAAACCACCGTTAAAAAACCAAAATCGCCGATAAACCTTATAAAGAGAAAGTGAAAAGCAGTATTTGGTCTGTTCAAAGGTAGGGTTATCAGTATTGACACCCCCTCCCTCTCCCCCTACTATTAAAACTCATCCAATGGTATTACTTCTCTTCAGTAACAGCATGGGCACCATAATCGCAATCAATTTTTCCGCAAAGAATATAACAAAAAAACTTGAAAAATCCTTTACCTTTCCCTTACGTTAACGTTTATAGTGTAAGGGAAGGGGATGTGAAAATGCATATAAATGAGGTTGCAAAGCAGATGAATACGACAGCAAGATCAATACGCTTTTACGAGGAAAAGGGGTTGCTGTTTCCGGCAAAAGATGGAGAAAATGATTATCGGGTATTCCATGAAGCGGATTTGATGCGGCTGAGCACGATTCTAGCATTACGGGAAGTTGGTGTTTCCGTACGTTACATACAAGAACTTTTGGCAAATCCAAACATGAGTATGAAACAATACTTGAATATTCAGCGCTCGGTTTTGTTTGAGAAATGGCTTGAAATGAAAGACATGATTGAAACTATTGATCGGATGCTGGAGCATACCGAAAACGAGGATTTTACCAGTGAAATTTATGAGTTAGCCCAACATTTAAAAGCAATGAAACATATCCGTAAAAATTGGGAAGACCAATGGAATTTTGATAAACAAGCTGCGAATTATGATCAGCACATTAAGATGCACGGGTATCGTTTTAATGTCCATCAAGATTATGAACAAGCATTAGCTAAAGCCGTGCATACGATGCAATTGAACTCCGGTGATAGTTGTTTAGATATTGGAATTGGCACCGGAAACCTTGGTTCGCAGTTTTTAGCACAGGGAGTCAACGTTATTGGTGTTGACCAGTCAGAGGAAATGTTAAAACAGTGCAATCATAAGCATCCAGCGATTGATACCCGCAAAGGTCACTTTCTCGCTTTACCACTTTTGGATAATCAAGTAGATGGAGTGGTGACAAGCTATGCCTTGCATCATATTCCGGATGGACAAAAATTGCTTGCGCTCGTAGAAATGGACCGTGTTTTGAAAGATAATGGACAGATTTGTATTGTTGATTTAATGTTTGAGAACGATCAACATCGCCAACAAGTAATCGATTCGTTTCATCAGGAGGAAAATAGGCTGGCAATCAAGGCGATAGAAGATGAGTTTTATGCCGATCAATCAAAGCTGATGGATTGGTTGATGGAAAGAGGATATGATGTTAAGACTTATCGATTTAATGATATTTTGAATATGATTTATGCTTTGAAATAACAAGGTTCGCGATCTCTTTCCTGATCAATTCGTTTTAGTCACCATATTGGATTATGATGAAAAAGTTGTTGATGAAGTTGCGCCAATAAGATTTGTTGAAGGCTGAAATACAAACGAGGAATTTTTCAACGCAAACCTGGGCAAATGATTTACCACACTTCCAATGAAAATTTTGTTATACACATAGAAGGGCTCTCTTTAGCTGAATTAGCCCGTGTTCAAAATAAAAAAGGCTGCCTCTATCCCGAGACAGCCTTCCTTTCCATTCACTCAAATTTCCCGAATTGTCCGCGTGCCTGGCACTCACTCAATTCTGAAAATAATTGATTAATCCTTCAGTAACGCCATCAGCCACAGCATTTTGGTAATAATCAGTTTGGATGTTGGCTAAATCATTCGTATTGGTGATAAAGCCCAGCTCAATTAAAATTGCCGGTTCACTGTTTTCGCGTAAGACATGGTAGTCACTCTTCGTAATACCGCGACTGGAAAGTACCATATTTCTGCTTAGTGCTGATTGTACATCTTGTGCCAGTCTGCTGTCTTCAGCTGCATAATAATGGGTACTGAACCCATTTATGGTAGATTCCGGATACGCGTTAAAATGCAGGCTGATGAAGGCATTGGCATTGTTTGTTCCACTTATATTTACACGATTTTGTAATGAAACAAACGTGTCATCGGTTCTTGTTTCGATCACATTTGCACCGGCATTCTGAAGTTTTGCGGCAACCTTGTTCGCTACAGAAAGTGTATAGTCCTTTTCATAAGTACCGTCCTGTGCACTTGAGCCGGGATCTTTGCCACCATGTCCGGGGTCAAGAACAACCGTATAACCTTCAAGCGTCCCATTTGCAGGTGCCTCAGTGTCTGCTTGTTCTTCCTGTGGTTTATTATTTTTTGTGTCAGGTTCGACTTGCTCTGTTTGCTGCCCATTATCTTCAGTCTCTGTCTTCCCCTGTGTGTTCTCTTGTTCAGGATCATCTGTTAACCATGACGCGATCCACCCAGTTTGTCCATCTTCAAGGGTGACTTTGTACCAATCATTCGTTGTTTTCAGTAAAGGGTACGTTTCACCCTCAGTTGTCTGACCGATAATGCTATATTCTGTCCCTGGACCTGTTCGGATCCTTACTTTAGATGATGGCGCTGTAATGGTTTCCTTCGACGATGCTGTAATATTGGATTGACTGTCAGAATCAGCAGGTGTCATAAACTGCGATGCCACCCATGCTTCCTGATCGTTGTAATATGTTTGTAGCCAACCATGTGACTCCTGAAAGATATCAATTTCGTCCCCTTCGTGTAGTTTCCCAATCACATCTGAGTCAGTCGAAGCAGCTGTCCTGACATTCACGGTTGTGCCATTGACTTTGTATGTTTGACCATCCTCAGCATGACTGACTTGGGGAATAAAGAATAAAGAAAACAAAACAGCAATACCCAATGTAAAACATATTTTTCGCAACATAGTTCCTCCTCAAAGCAATTTCATAGAATGGTATAATTTATTTATGATATTCAGTATGGACAAAGATAGCCGGATAGTAAACTAAATTTAAGCAAATTAATGAAAAAGGACTAAAGAACGTATGTTTTTTTAGGAAGATTATCATTGATTTTTGTAGAAGAATGAAATATGTTCGTTGCCAAATCATTGTTTATCGAGAAGACAAATAGGAATCATATTTTTCTGAAGGACAGGATATAAAGTTGCTAAAACACTGGTAAAGACGCTTGATGATCAGTGAAATACAGCACTTAATAGCAGGATACAGGGGAATAATGTGTGTAAGAGGAGCGGGATTGATATTGGTTATTTCCCGGGCAATAATCCATATATGATATATTATATACTGTGGACTAAAGCAAAGAGTGGTTGGCGAACAAATGCGTGCAAAAATTTTTAAACTTGTTATAATAGTTTTGAGGATATGATACCTCCACTCTCCTTGTAGAAAGGAGGTGAGTAAGAAATGGAAGAGATTTTACTTCTGATTGTGGCAATCTGTAATGTGCCTGTTGCTATATTGCAACTATTGACCACCATGATAGAAAACCGCAATCAAAAGAAAAAGTCTTCTCTGTTCGCAACAACAAAGAAGACCGAGAAAACCAACCGGGATTGAGGGGGTTTACCCTCTTTCCCCTTTCATTATCTTATGTATATCATATCCTCTTTATGAAAATAATGCAAGCGAGGAGTGAAATAATGTTGTATTTTGCATTAGCTGCTTCAATAGCTGCATTGGTTTTGACTATTATCAACTTTGTGATAACGATAAAGCTGAAAAGACGATAAGTAATTTTTATTAGAACAGGGTTATGAACTATATCGTAGAATTCATAACCCTGTGCCACTGTTCTTTATGAAGGGAACCCTAAGATAGCCTTCGTTTCCAGATATTCTTCAATGCCGAAATCGCCCCACTCCCGGCCAATTCCGGATTGTTTATAACCTCCAAATGGCGCTGCGAAATCTTTCTCGCCACTATTGACGGTAATCCGGCCAGCGCGGATGCTGGTTGCGACTTTACGGAGCGTCTCAGGATCTTTTCCGACTACATATCCTGCCAATCCATAAACCGTATCATTGGCAACTTCAATGGCCTCATCCACCGTTTCATATGTGATGATCGACATAACGGGGCCAAAGATCTCTTCTTGCGCTATTTGCATGTCATTCGTCACATTACTGAAAACAGTTGGCTTGCAATAGTAACCTGTTTCCAGTCCTTCTGGTTTACCAGTTCCACCAGTAATTAGGGTAGCACCTTCTTGCATACCTTTCTCGATATAAGATTGAACACGATCCCACTGTTTCTTGGATACAAGTGGGCCAATGTTCGTTTCCTTGCGTGGATCACCCATTGGAAACGCAGGTAGTACGTTCTTTACCGCTTGTTCAAATGATTCCCTCATGGAGGAAGGCACGAGGATCCGTGTTGCTGCTGAACAAACCTGTCCTGTGTTCATAGCAATGTTTGATACTGCTGTCTTTGCGGCTTTTTCGATGTCGGCATCTTCCAATACAATAAGTGGTGATTTGCCGCCAAGTTCAAGCGCAAAGTTTTTAATCGTTTTCGAGGCGTTTTCCATGATCTTTTGTCCAACACCGACTGAACCGGTAAAGGACACGAAGTCAATATCCGGATGGGAACTAATGCCATCGCCAATTACATCACCAAGGCCATTAACAAGGTTGAAGACCCCTTTTGGAACACCGGCAGCTTCAAAGATTTCCGTTAGAATAATTGCCGCGAATGGTGTGAGTTCAGACGGCTTTAATACTACCGGACTTCCAGCTGCAAACGCACTGGCAATCTTGGTTGAGGTCTGATTGGTTGGAAAATTCCAAGGTGTGATCAGCCCGCTAACCCCGATCGATTCTTTAACGACGGTGTGATCACCACGATCCTCCATGAATGAGAAATCTTTCAATGACTTTGCAGCTTGGGAAAAGTGCGCATATCCCATTTGATAATGGACGTTTTCCGAGATCGAAAGTGGGGAACCAAGCTCGTCAGTTATGGTTTCGACAATATCATCTTTACGCTTTTCATATTCAGCAGCGATTTTTTCAAGCAATTCAATGCGTTCTTCCTTTGTTGTTTGCGAAAAAGACGGGAAAGCTTTCCTGGCCGCTTTTACTGCCTTGTCCAGATCCTCTCTTGTTCCCAGACTGATCTTACCAATCACCTCTTCTGTTGCTGGATTGATGACATCCAAGGTCTCTGATCCGGTTGATTCGACCCATTCACCATTAATAAAGTGCTTTAGATGATTGCGCATGTTAAGAACTCCTTTATAAAAAAAGTGATATTTCATGTCTATGGTGTCTAGTATCCCAAAATGACTTATTTCAAACATGAAGTGTCACCTCCAGCTTGTTAAAAAGCGGAGCACCAAACCAGTACTCCATTCCCGATTCATCAAGCCCGAATCCACTTCCAAATTGTTGACCGATATTATGGTCTTCAAGATATTTACCCGTCCTTTCCTTCAGCCAATAAATACGTAATAATTTCGTCCAATCGTAGTGCTGTTTGATCCGTCCATTCAATATTATTTTGAACAAGGAATTTCTCGGTTGTATCTGGCTGATTTGAAGTCAAAAGCTGTTGATCCCTGGCGATTTCTCCAGGTATCCTGTTTTCAGGAAGGGCTTCTTGCAGCCAATAGCGTTTATAGCTCTCCGTTAATTCTTCCTTTTCAAATGTGCCGAGCATTTTTCCATCGCGGAATACACACAGATAGTCTGCCAATTTCATGATGTCTTCGGCTTGATGACTGGCAAAAACAATCGCATGATCTCCGTGATCCATCCAGTCAACCAAAATGTCCATGAGATGCTTTTTCGCCGGAATATCCATAAATGATGTCGGCTCATCCAGTAATAATAATGGGGTGTTGCGTGGGATGGTCAAAGCAAGATTTAATTTTTGCTGCACTCCTTGAGAAAGTTTTCGGTATTGTTTATCCAATGGAATGTTGAATAAATGAACTATTTCTGCAAATAATGTGTCATCCCAGTTCGGATACAATGGAGCAATTAATGACTTCAGTTGCTCGCCGGTATATGAAGTGTAACCGATCGTTGTTTGTGCTTGATAAGCTATTTGAGCTTTCCACGATTCATCCGAGCCATAAACAAATTTGTCGAATATCTTGATATTTCCCATGTCGGGATTTGCCAGATTCATGATTAATTTGAATAATGTGCTCTTACCCGATCCATTGTTGCCAACTAATGCGGTAATTGTTCCGGGTTCAATCGACAAATCAATCGGTCCAAGCCGGAAATTATCTATCTTTTTCTGTAACTGTTCAATTTCCAACCAATGATGCATCATTCATTCTCCTTTCTCGCGGTGGTTGTCAATAATTTCATGAAATATCTCCTTGATTTGTTCCAACGAATAGTCATATTGCAAGGCTGTATCGACCGCGTGCTCAATCGTTTGATAAACAGAGGATATTTTCACCTGATGTTTTTTATCATCAGCAATATCAGCAACAAATGTCCCTTTTCCCTGAGTGGTACGGATAAACCCTTGCTGCTCCAGGTTCTGATAGGCCTTTCTTGTCGTGATAATGCTAATTTCGAGATCTTTGGAAAGGGCACGAATCGAAGGCAGTGGTGTACCCGCGGTCAATTGTCCACCAGCGATTAGCGCCTTTAGTTGATTTTCAACCTGATGATAAATCGGTTCCCTAGTATCTTTGGAAAGATGGATTGGCAGTTCCACGGGACACCCTCCTTTCTACAAATAATCAATTTTATCCATCCCTTTGCGCGCATAATGGAGCCAGTAGTTAATGCCGAGAATGGCTAGAATAATTGATATCAGGCTTGATGCAAGCGGCCAGTTTTGCGCGATGATAATCGTCCAATAAAAAATGGTATACCCTGTTATAAGCTGAATTAAGGAAAACAAAAATAATGTCACAATAACGATGCCGAGAATTAAAATTCCTGCCAATGTAGCACTTAATTTGCTTTTGCCACCAATCTCACTCGATGCAAAAAGATACCCCACATAAAAGCTAAATGACAGCCAAATAATTGAAAAGACGATATAATCATTAAGGGTTAAAACGCTTTGTAACGCTGGTGTTAATGGATATAGACAAAGCAGCAAAATCAGCTGATACGGAAATGAATAGACAAAATGAACAATAAATCGGCTTTTTATTATCACATCTTTCTTAATGGCCAGGTGATTCAACATAACCAATGAAGGAGAGGCGAACACATCCCCACCAACTTTATTGATTTGAAAATCTTTGGGTTTCCACCAAATCATCATTGTGGAAGAGAACATCAAGATAAAAAAGAAATCAAATCCTGCTGTTCTTTTTTCCACACCCGTATCCAGGACAGTAACGAAAAAGAACAGCATAAAAAACGTGAATAGCAATAGTAATAAAAACATCCATTTGGAAGCTTTCAATTCAAACTTCGCCAGGTACCATGCTTGTTTCCAATCTTTCATGAAAGAGACCTCCTTGTCAGTGTTATACTGTATATATGGTTATACACAGTATATGTGTGGAGGTTGAAAAAGTCAATCCCAAATTAAAAATAGGCATAAAAAAAGAAGTGCAAGACTGTCTTTGCACTTCTATTTAGGTAATGGAATCTAATAGATGTCTCATCGCTCTTGAGCAGAGGCGTATTAGCCAATAGATCACCCGTGGGAACAGTAGTATGAGATCAATGAAGAAGTCGAGAACATGCAGCCAGTTGTTGGATTTATCAATATCCCGACGTCTTCGTTCGTTTCGTTCATCACGAAAGCGTCTCAACCAATCCACTCCTTTAATGTCAAATGAATAAGTTATTACACAACACCTTCACGGATCATCGCATCGCCGACTTTAATAAATCCGGCAATGTTGGCGCCGACATCCAGGTTGCCAGGGTAGCCGTATTCTTCTGCAGCATTTACCGCATTGTGATAGATGTTTAACATAATTTCGTGTAATTTTTTATCAACTTTTTCAAATGGCCAGGTTAGTTTCATGCTGTTTTGGGCCATTTCCAGCGCTGATACGGCCACACCGCCAGCATTGGCAGCTTTTGCCGGGCCAAATAAAATATGACTTTCATTAAACAAATCGATTGCTTCCTGATTAGATGGCATATTGGAACCTTCAGCGACTACTTTTACACCATTTTTAATCAATGTTTTGGCAATATCAGCATCGATTTCATTTTGTGTCGCACATGGCAAGGCAATATCGCATGGTACGTTCCAGATCTCTGCACAGTTGTCGTGAAAAACCGCATGTGGATGCTCATCAAGATAGGAAGCTACCTGGCCATTGCCGCTAAACTTCAGACGTTTGATTGTTTCCAGATTAATGCCTTGTTCATCATAAATATAACCACTTGAGTCACTGCAGGCCACAACCTTTGCACCGAGTTCCATAGCCTTCTCCATCGCATAAATAGCCACATTTCCTGCGCCAGAGACTACGACATTGCTTCCTTCAAAGGTTAACCCTAAATCATGCATCATATGATTGGCAAAATAAATCAATCCATATCCGGTTGCTTCCGGACGTACAAGACTGCCGCCAAACCGTACATCTTTACCAGTCAGAACACCAGGTTCATAGGCTCCGCGCAATCGTTTATACTGACCAAACATGAAACCAATTTCCCGTGCCCCAACGCCGATGTCACCGGCGGGAATATCCACATTTGGACCAATATGATTGACAAGCTCTGTCATATAGCTTTGACAAAAACGCATAATCTCATTATCGGATTTTCCTTTTGGAGAAAAATCCGCACCGCCTTTACCGCCACCAATCGGCTGTCCAGTTAACGCGTTTTTAAAAATTTGTTCAAAACCGAGGAATTTGATAATACTTGCGTTGACTGAAGGATGAAATCGTGTACCGCCTTTATACGGTCCGATACTGGAATTAAACTGAACGCGGAACCCTCTATTTACCTGAACATTGCCATTATCATCCACCCATGGAACACGGAAAGTAATCAGCCTTTCCGGTTCAGAAATACGTTCCAATATACCATTTTTCATGTATTTTGGATGTTTGGCAAAAACCGGTACCAGTGATGAAAATATGTGTTTTGTCGCTTGATGAAATTCAACCTCGCCGGGATTTCGCTCTTGCACTGTTTTAAATACGCCATCAACATAGTCTTTTGCACGCTGTAAGGAATCGTCTTTAGTAGTTTGTGTCATTATCATATATTTTCCCCTTCCATCTTAAAAATAAAAATAATGGTACCATTCGGCAGTTGACGGACCATGCACGCTCAATGCTGAACAATTAAGTTGTAAAATTAATGACCGAATAATAAGGTGATGTGATAACTGGTGAGTACTCATCGGAATCATGCGAAAGAGCTTTTTTGAAATGAACAATATTGTTATAACTAAACAGTTTACAGCATTTTAATAATAATTGCAAGCGATTAGATGAAATTATTACACAATTTAGTAAACGGTTACTTCGGTTTATTATGCCACAGTCTGGGTATTTCATACTTCAACACCCGCTAATAGAGAAATGATACGAAACGTGCTAGGATGATGATAAGAAGGAGGTATGAGTGTGGAACAAAATATGAATGCATGGGAAATAGCAAAACGAATTAGGGAAAAGACGATCTCGCCTGTTGAAGTGGCTGATTACTACTTGCAACAAATTAGTACATATAATTCGGATATCAATGCAATGGTTACCTTAAACGATCATGTACGGGATGAGGCAATACAAAAGGAAGCGGATGTAAGTGAATGTAAGGAATTGGGACCACTGCATGGTGTACCTGTTGCGATTAAAGATTTGACACCAACGAAAGGAATCCGAACAACTTTTGGCACCAAACTTTTTGCTGATCATATTCCTGATCGTGATGCAACGATTGTCAGCCGGTTAAAAGATGCTGGAGCAATTATCCTTGGTAAAACAAATACACCGGATTTTGGTCACAAAGGGACAACTGATAATACTTTGTTTGGGGCAACGAAAAATCCATGGAATGTGACAAAAACGGCTGGTGGTTCCAGTGGCGGATCCGCTGCAGCTGTTGCTTCCGGGATGACACCGTTTGCTGAGGGCAGTGACGGTGGTGGATCGATTCGCATTCCGGCAAGTTTTTGCGGTGTATATGGCTTCAAGCCAACCTATGGACGAATTCCGATGGATAATAATTTGCAAAATGTATTTGGTTCAAATAATCCGTTTGTCCATCATGGTACATTAACACGATCGGTGAAAGATGCCGCATTATTTGTCGACGTTACTCAAGGGCCATCTACAACTGATCCATTTTCCTTACCTGCATCGGATCAAAAATTAACTGTGCAAATGGAAGGACCGCTGGACGGCGTGAAAATTGCTTACACGAAGGATTTTGGCATGTATCTGGTTGATCCGGAAGTGGCAGAAATTATCGATCAACAGGTCGCAACATGGCGTGCATTAGGTTGTAAGGTTGAAGAGGTGTCGATGGATTTCGGTATGACCTTACATGAATTTCTCGGTTTCTTCAAAAATATGTGGTATGCTGCAGCCGCTGCCGATGGAAAAGATATTCTCGAACAAACACCGGAATTAATCACACCTTCTTATCAGACTATGATTGAACGAGGGTTTTCGGTGAGTACAAGTGATTATATTAGCTATCAGTCAAAACGGACAAAGGTTTGGAATGTGTTGCAAAGCTATTTCCAGGATTACGATCTAATAATGTCACCAACCCTTTCGATACCGGCATTTGATTATCAGCTGCTTGGACCGGAAACGATTCAAGGGCATCCAATTGAGGCGGACTCGGATTGGATGATGACCCATATTTATAATATGACCGGGTTGCCAGCAGCCTCAATACCAGCAGGGAACACAAAGGATGGTTTGCCTGTGGGGATGCAGATCGCCGGAAATCGTTTTGCAGATGGACTTGTATTGCGAGCCAGTCGTGGATACGAAATGATCACTGGTGGGTTCCGTAGCCCTGATTTATCGTTTGTTAAGCATGATGAAACCAATATCAAATAAAAAAGATGCTAGAGCCGGACTTCCCCTTTCCTGGCATCAGCTGAATACAGTCATACTTTCTTAGAATTAAAAAAGGTGCTATAAGCTGGCACCTTTTTACTGTTTCACAATTCGGCCATAATTTTGCGACATAATTGTGAAATGGTGAACAAATATGCGGCCGTTTAAACAAATACATGTTATGATAAAGATGTAATAAAGATACAAGCTGGCTTGGCATCATTTGTGAAATACTGAACAAATCATATCAAAGGAGATGGACAGCATGTTTGTTGAATTCATTCGTAACAATAAGGTTGTTGCAGGTGTCCTGACATTTCTAAGGGTGTATATAGGGTATCAATGGATTATCTCGGGATTCGGCAAAATAACTGGTGGGTTTGATGCTAGTGGATTTATCAAAGGCGCCATTGCCAGTGCTGGTGGAGAAAATCCGGCTGTACAAGGATGGTGGGCAACATTCCTGGAACATGTTGCATTACCGAATGCAGGTTTATTCAGCTTTTTGGTCATGTGGGGTGAGTTGTTAGTCGGCATCGCTTTAATTCTTGGCCTGGTTACAAACTTTGCGGCATTAATGGCCATTACGATGAACTTTGCATTTCTGTTCAGCGGTACCGTAAGTACAAATGGAATCATGATTTTAATAACAACATTTCTGCTTGTTGCAGGGCATAATACAGGACGATTTGGCTTGGATCGATGGGTAATCCCATTTTTGAAAAATCGCACCGCAGAAAAGAAAAGCAGGAGAAAAAAACACGCCGTATCAGTGTAACGTAAAATAAGTTGGCTCGGGATATTCCTGGGTCAACTTTTTTGTTAAACTGGAGTAAATTGTTCAATTAGTAGGTGTTTGTTTGCAGACAATTGTAATGTTTATCGTGATTATTTTATTCGCTTCCATACTGCAGACAAGTACAGGATTTGGTTTTTCCATTATGGCTACACCATTTTTGCTATTCATATTTGCCCCTCGTGAGGCGATTCAGCTTAACTTAATCCTGTCACTTGTCATTTCCTGTGCACTTATTTGGAAAATCAGACAAGATATTGATTTCGGTGTTTTAAAAAGGTTTGTAGCAGGTAGTATTGCAGGATTGCCAATTGGTATTTCCATCTTTTTATTTATTGATATGACTTGGCTTAAACTGGGGATCAGCTTGCTTATTCTTGTGTTAACGGTATTATTAATCCTGAATTTCCGCATTCGTCAAACTGGACAAAGGGATTTTTTCATCGGGGCACTATCAGGCGCTTTCACCACAAGCATTGGTATGCCAGGTCCACCGATTTTGCTCTATTTTTCCGGGACGAATACAACGAAGGAAGTACTACGGGGCACAACATTAGCATTCTATTTGTTTATCTATTTGGTGAGTCTGGTCGTTCAGGTGATTTTTGCCGGTACAAGCAAATTGGTCTGGCAATCAAGCGTATTGGCCTTACCGCTTGTCCTGATCGGATTGGTGCTGGGACAACTGGTATTCAAACATATTAATCAACGTCTGTTTCGTTATTTGACCTATATTCTGTTGTTATTCACTGGCGTATATATGCTGGTTGATCAATTGTATGAGTGTCTCCGCGGCTGTTTTTTCACAAGGTAATATGAATCTTCATCGTTGGTGGTCTTTTACCCTTTGCTTTCAGAGATTTTGGTTTCATCACGATTTGAGGTGGGGGTATGACAGCCCGTTCATGCTTGATGAAAAATATATGAAGCATTACCCATTCCTTTTCTAACGCGCGTCCTGTATAATAGATTTTAAGATACGAAGAAAGGACGGCCTTTTAATATGAATTCACAAGCAAATATGCAAGTGGAACCCACTCCAGATAAAATTTGGACGCGCGACTTTGTCCTTGTTTGTCTGGCTAATTTTTTTATATTTTTGGGCTTTCAAATGACATTGCCAACCATTCCGCTGTTTGTCAAGGAACTTGGGGGCAGTGATCAATTAATCGGAATCATTACCGGTATTTTCACATTTTCGGCGTTATTGTTGCGACCATACGCTGGGCATGCGTTGGAATCGAAGGGGAGACAATTTGTTTATATGGTCGGTCTGGCTATTTTCGTCTTGTCGGTTGGCTCTTATGCGTTCATCGCCAGTATTGTGCTTTTATTTATCATGCGGATGGTTCAAGGTGTTGGCTGGGGATTTTCCACCACGGCTGGAGGTACGATCGCTACCGATATTATTCCGCCCAAACGTCGCGGTGAAGGGATGGGTTATTTCGGATTATCCGGGAACTTGGCTCTTGCGTTTGGTCCATCTCTTGGTCTGACACTTGCCGGAGCCATTTCGTTTACCCAGTTGTTTCTTATTTGTGCCGTGATTGGTCTCATTTCCTTTTTGCTTTCAAGCAGGATACGTTACAAACAAGTCGAGCAATCTCCTGATAAAACAATAACGGTCAAATTTGATATTTTTGAAAAAACGGCATTGCAGCCATCTGTATTACTATTTTTTATCACGGTAACTTTTGGGGGAATCGCTTCATTTTTACCACTATACGCTGCCCAGAAGCATATCGATGGAATCGAGCTGTATTTCCTGGTTTATGCATTGTTTTTGATGATTTCCCGGATGTTTGCCGGCAAGATTTACGATAAAAAAGGACATGAATATGTTTTTCTACCGGGTACAGTGTTAATTTTTGTTGCGATGATTTTATTATCCTGGCTGCCGAATTTAACCACAATGCTAATTGCAGCAGGTATGTACGGACTCGGTTTTGGCAGTGTACAGCCGGCACTTCAGGCATGGTCGGTTGATAAAGCGCCAAACAATCGTAAAGGAATGGCGAATGCTACGTTTTTCTCCTTTTTTGATTTAGGGGTTGGTCTCGGTGCCATGATATTTGGCCAGCTGGCATTTATGTTTGGCTATAGTTCCATTTATGCAACAGGAGCATGTTCGGTAATGCTATCGATGGTTTTGTATGTGTTCTTGCTGATTCGAGCGAAGAAACGAATGCATGGATAGTTTCCGGGTTTAAAAACATGCAAGATTCGTATACAATAGAATTAAATAGCGCTTGTAGAAGGTAGGTTAATTTGCTTTGCAAAGCATTCAAAATATAAATTTACAACAACTTTTTCCGGATCCTGTTTATCGAAGGGGAATGCAATACTATAAACAAAATCGTGTCAGTGCTCCGGTTTATGATAGGAATAATCAGGTATGGTCTGCCACCGTCACGGGGACATCATTATACTTTGTTGAGATATATATGAAAGAATTTGATCAAGGGAACCTTATTGCGTATTGTGATTGTCCAGCTTTTGAGACCTATCATACATGTAAACACATTGTGGCAGCCTTAATCGCCATTGCGAAACAATCGTCATCGAAGTTACCTGACCAAACGGCAAATAATTATCGGGCAACAAACCGACTGATCGATTCATTGATTTCCATCCAGCAACCGGAGCCTTCAGATATGATTACTAAACAGGTGCCGATGCAGATGGAATATTATCTGAAATGGACGTTCAACCATTTATTATTACTCGAATTGAAAGCCGGCGTGAAGCATCCGTATGTTGTAAAAAATGTGTATGATTTCCTGAAACAAGTTTTAAATGGAAATGAGTATTATTTCACCAAAAAATTCACCTATCATCCGGATAGTCACTACTTTCTAACGCAGGACCAGGAGATATTGGAAACGTTATATAACATTCTGCGTAACGAAAAAATCTATTCCCGAGCATTTTATCATTATCAGGATCAGTCTGAACGGTCGATCCTGATTCCGCCATTGTTAATCAAACCGTTGCTTGAGAAATTAATCGATCGCAAGCTGACAGTGGAAACCCGGAGTAACAGTTATGAACATATCGATATCGTTGAAAATGAACTGCCATTTCATTTTGCCATTTCAAAAAATAAGCGGGGAGAAATGGTGTTGGCCATGGATGAGATGGATAAGACGGTTTACTTTCCCGATTACCAGCTGTTATTTTCTGAAGGAACATTTTATTTCCCGGGAAAAGATCAACTGCCGGTTATTGAACAGCTGGACGATGTGGGTATGGAAAATCGGGAATTGCCTGTCTCAAAAACGCAGGCGGATGTGTTTGTGTCGGAGGTCCTTCCTACATTGAAGAAGGTTGGCGATGTGCAAATAGCGGAAAATGTTGCATCAGAGATTATTCAGGTGCCACTAAGGGCCAAGCTCTACCTCGATGTGCAGGGAGATTGGGTGGTCGGCAAATTGGAGTACCATTATGGCGATCATTTAATTGATCCATTCAATGGCCGTCGCGAGCAGGATGATGTGATTGTTATCCGTGATATCAGCAAGGAACAACAGATTATGCGTTTAATCGAGCAGGCCAACTTTCATTATAATGGTAAGGAATTGTATATTGAAGCGGATGAAGAAACATTATACGACTTTCTATACCATATGTTGCCTCTGTTTGAGCAATATGTTGAATTGTTTTTGACATCGGAAATTCGCCAATTTATTGTTGAAAATCAACCGTCTCCATCAACAAATGTAAGTGTGGAGACCTCGTCCAATTTACTGGAAGTCGGTTTTACCATTGATGGAATCCAGGATGACGAGATTAATCAAATGTTGAATGCTGTCATGGAGAAGAAACGGTATTACCGTCTGCAAAGTGGTGCATTGCTTTCCTTGGAAGGGGAGGAATTTGCTTCGGTCCAGCAGCTGTTTGATGACCTGAACATTAAGCAGTCGGATATCCAGAATGGGAATGTCGAGGTACCGGTTTATCGTGGTGTACAAATCGACGAACTGATTCATACGAAAAAAGATTATGATCCATCATTTCGCCGGCTGCTTCATCAGCTGACTTCACCAGAGGAGCAAGTTTTCCCATTGCCGGATGAATTGCAAGCTACCTTACGTGACTATCAAAAAACGGGGTATCAATGGTTTAAGTCATTGAGTAATTATCAATTAGGTGGTATTTTGGCCGATGATATGGGGCTGGGAAAGACATTGCAAAGTATCGCCTACATTCTTTCCGAGCCAAAAGAACGACCGCATTTGATTGTTGCGCCATCCTCGGTTTTATACAATTGGAAAAACGAATGCCAGAAGTTTGCACCTGATTTACGGACGGTGATCATGGCCGGTGCGCCTGCAGAACGGCACAAGTTGATTCAGGATACGGTCGATAAGGATGTTTGGATCACTTCATATGCGACATTACGACAAGATATTGATTTATATCGGGAATTAAATTTTCAAACGTTAATCCTTGATGAAGCCCAGTATATTAAAAACTATGCGACCAAAACATCGAAGGCAATACGGGAAGTGAAGGCAGGTAAACGATTTGCTTTAAGCGGAACACCCATCGAAAACTCCATCGATGAGTTGTGGGCCATTTTCCAGGTGATTTTACCCGGGCTTATGCCAAACCAGCGCACATTCAGACAGCTGTCCCATGAAAAAATCGCTACATTGACCAAACCGTTTATATTACGTCGTGTCAAACAAGATGTTTTAAAAGAACTTCCGGAAAAAATCGAAACGGTGCATGTATCTGAGTTAACCGGTGAACAGAAAAAATTGTATCTTGGTTATTTACGGCAGCTGCAGCAAGAAGCGGCTCAATCAATGAAAGATGATGATTTTCAAAAAAACCGGATGAAAATATTGGCCGGCTTAACCCGATTACGTCAGATTTGCTGTCATCCGTCATTGTTTATTGAGAATTATCAAGGGACATCAGGAAAACTGGAGCAATTAATGGAAACCGTCCATAATGCGGTGGATAATGGCAAACGCATGCTGATTTTTTCCCAATTCACCAGCATGCATGAGATTATCATTAGCAAATTGGAAGAAGCAGGTATCGACTACTTTTATTTACATGGCTCCACGTCGTCACAGGAACGGGTACAAATGAGTGAACGGTTTAATGCTGGTGAGAAAAGTGTCTTCCTGATTTCCTTAAAGGCTGGAGGTACCGGATTGAACTTGACAGGAGCGGATACAGTCATTTTATATGATCTGTGGTGGAATCCCGCAGTCGAGGATCAGGCAACAGGTCGAGCACATCGATTCGGCCAGAAAAATGTCGTCCAAGTCATTCGTCTGATAACAGAAGGAACAATTGAAGAAAAGATTTATGATTTACAGCAGAAGAAACGGGAACTAATCGACCAAGTGATTCAGCCTGGTGAGAAAATGCTGACGAGCTTAACCGAAGACGATATCAAAGAACTGCTAAGCCTATAGTGCTTGGCAGTTCTTTTTATATAGTATGGCGGGAATATGGTATGGGGAGCGTGGTTATCGACCGGATCCAGGAAGGCATCAACCAAGAAGCGAGAATATAAACCGAAACAAGTGGCTTATCCACCTGGAGAGCATTTGTATCAACCGGATCTGAGGAAATATCGACTCCGGTAAGCGTATATCAACCAAACCGAGTGATACATCGACCCGGGGATTGTGTACATCAACCAGAAAGAAACTATATCAACCGGATTTTAACGAATATCGACCTGGGAGAGGACACATCAACCGGATCGAGTGAAACATCAACCGAACGCAGCGATATATCGACCAAGAGAGCAACAATATCAACCGGATACAAGGAAGTATCAACCCGGTTGTGGCCATGGCAACATCAATATAAGTGCGTTTGTTTTTATTTTTTGTTGGAAAATGGTTTTATCTATTCCAAGGTTGGTGTATAATATAAAATATATTCACACTAATCCGCATTATCCGGCTTGCTGGCAGTATGATGTACGTTCATGTCGTTAAGCCATATTCTAAACTGGGAGATGGTCAAATTGAAGAAAGTACTCCATGCCTTTTGCAAATTTTTTGTAGCGAATGCGGCGGTGGTTATCGCGATTATTTTATTACCTGTGTTTGTGATTACAGACGATGTTTCATTTTATGACCAAATCATGAATTACCTGTTTAATAATAAAAGTTAACTATGAATATCCCTGAAAATGGGGTATTTTTTCTGCTTTCTTTACCTGTAAAAAAAGAGCCAGATTGTTGTAGCAATCCGACCCTTTCTCTTTGCCCCATCCATTTAAATCGTTATTTTAAACAGTTTCCGCGGGCGTCCTTTCTGATATGGTTTTTCCTCGCCAACCACTTTGATCACTTCACCAGATAACAATTTGTAAATCGTTCGTTCAGCACTGCGCTTGGTTACCCGATAATATTTGGCGATATCATTGGCGGAAAAAGGTTCATTATTCCTAAGTTTAATAAAATCAATAAAATTGTAAGACAGTTCATTATTTAATTTAGCCTTGTGGATAAGTGCGCGATAAAGCTGCGAAGTATCTACATGTTTTTCCACACCAAGTGGTCCTATCGTTTCCTGGCGGTCATTGATGAGATAACAGGCACTTCCTTCTGTACTCTGGCACGTTTCCAATGCTAACAGGGCATTATCTTCCGCTTGCTTTACTGTTAATCCAAGTCCAAAGCCGATATCTACTGGCATCCGCAGTTTTTGTTCAATTTCCCGCAACAACGGAAAGTCCCGATAGTGATTGGTCAGGTAATTTAATAGTTCTCGTGTCCCGATCAAAGCAAAACGGTCGCCATTTTCCAATACTGCGGAATGGGTTTGACTGCCAAATGCAGATAGAATCTGTTGCAAATCATCACTTTGAGTTTTTGCTGTTTTTTCTTCTGTTTCCTGCTTCGGACGAACAAACCCGGCGCAAATCTGCGTGCTTTTGGTTTGATTGAGTGTCGCTTTTACCTTTGCCTGGTTGATGGCATTTGCAATGTTAACTTTTGGGACCTTCATGCAGTATGCCGTAACATCACAGGCTGTCAACTGTTGTTCCACTTCTTCCATCGATGTCAGGACATAATCAATTTTCCCCTGCTGCCAAAGCTGCTCATGAAAGGCCACGATCTGATTGATATCAAACTGGACTTGATCACCATAACTATACGTATAAATGTGATGATCATGCATGGCCAATTCCGTGCTTACCTCGCTTACACGATTTCTCTCAGGTACATCAATGGAGACACGATCAACCAGTCTGTTATGCATATTTCGCAACCGGTAGAATGATGTGAGTAGCATGTATTCATCAAAAGCTACCTGAACAGTGGGCAGCCGCTTCTTAATAATTTTTTCCCGAGCATACATAAATGGGAGTGCCCCGACAAATAGATAAATGTCACACATCACCGCCTTTTCAATTAAATCAGCGGTTTCTTTCGCATCCGTATAAATAAAAGGAACAATTTCAACATCATCTTGCCCTTCTGTATAAACAAGGGCTCGTTCCACTAATTCCTTTCTACCAAAAACAGCAATTTTTATTTTCATAGACAGGGTCTCCTTGTAAAGTATTGGTCTAGTGTAATTGAGGTATTGCCACATAATTATTTAAATTATTAGTTAATTGCGGCGAAAAATATCCTATTGTGCTGTTGCTCAATGCGTAATTACTATTATGGTAGTGAATTTTCATAAAATTGTCAAGCGTGAATTTAACGGCAAGTATCGGTTATTCCATTTATTTAATAGCCACGCATTTTTATATCAGCCGGGGCAGGGGGGAGCTGCTATCATGGTAGATTCGCTGAACATCTTTTAACGAATCAACCGAGAGAGGTACTCCCGGTAGATCCGCTGAGCATCTTCAAAAGAATCAGCCAAGAAGGGTACTCGCTGTAGTTTCCACGTACCTTTCCTTACCAATCTACCGAGACGATCAGGGCTGGTCGAACCGTGCGAATGATCGTAACGCACCTCGCACGACGACCCGCACCAATTCCTATCGAGACTTGACAGACACGCCGTATAAACCTTTTAAATCGCGTTGCTATCTGGCATGCCAATTAATGTTGCTTTACTTGATCGCGTAATTGTTGCTTGAGAAATTTCCCAACCGATGTTTTGGGTATTTCGTCCATAAAGATAACATCATCCGGCAGCCACCATTTGGCAAACTGAGGTCGCAAAAATTCGATTAGCTCATCCTTCCCTACTGATGATTCATAACCCTCATGTAAAACAACACAGGCAATAGGACGTTCTTGCCATTGTTCATCAGGTACTGCAACAACACATGCCTCAAAAACAGCTTCATGTGCCATCAGCGCATTTTCCAGATCAAGCGAAGAAATCCACTCCCCGCCACTTTTAATGAGATCGCCTGTCCGATCCATTATTTTGATGGTGCCTTCTTGATCAACGGTAACGACATCACAAGTATGGAACCAGCCATCAACAAACGCTTGGTCACTTCTTTCGTCCTTGTAGTATTCACTGGCAATCCATGGGCCACGCAGGAGTAACTCGCCCATTTCCTTGTCATTCCAGGCAACTTCACCGTTTTCCCCAATGATTTTCATTTCCAGACCAGGAACCAGAATACCTTGGCGGGAACGCTCCTTTATTTTTTCATCGTCGGTTAAATCCTGTTGATAACTTTTTAAACGGGAATAGGTGACCAATGGCGTTGTTTCTGTTGCGCCATATGCATGGTAAAACGGAATCTTGTATTTTGTTTCAAAAGCACGAATCAATCCCGCTGGTGCAGCTGATCCCCCACATAAAATCGCACGCAGGCTTGATGTATCATAGTTTCCCTGTTCCAATTCTTTCATCAATCCCAGCCAAATGGTCGGAACACCGGCAGTAATGGTTACCCGATACCGTTCGATGAATTCCGCCAGCCGCTTTGGTGTAAATTGTGGTCCGGGGAAAACTTGTGTTGTGCCAAACCAGGTACAGGCAAATGGTGCACCCCAAGCGTTGGCATGAAACTGTGGGACAACCGCCATGAAAACATCGGACTCGGAAATTGCCTGCGTGTCAGCGAGACCGAGAGCAAAACTGTGCAAGACAAGGCCCCGATGGGAATACATGACACCTTTAGGCTTGCCCGTTGTAGCTGATGTATAGCACATGCCCGCCGGATCGTTTTCATCCATATCATGTGCAAAAGGAAATGCCGGATCACCGGTATGAAGCACTTCCTCGTAGGAATATAATGGGTGCAGCGTGGATGTTGGCATTGCTGGTTTATCTGTCATAACCACGAATGCCTCAACGGTCGTCAACTGATCTTGAATCTTTTCAACAAGTGGCAGTATATCTTCATCGATAAAAAGAATTTTGTCTTCTGCATGATTAATAATGTGAATAATGTGTTCCACTGATAAACGAATATTAATGGTATGCAGTACAGCACCCATGCCAGGCGCGGCAAAATAAATTTCCAAGTGACGATGATGATTCCAGGCCAAGGTGCCAACCCGATCACCTTTTTGTATACCCAGTTCCGTCAATACACTCATTAATTGCCGGGTTCTTCTGCCAATATCGGCATAGGTGAGCACATGGAGCTTATCGTGTGTTTGGGAAATTACCTGTTTCCTGGCAAAAAACTTTTCCGCATGCTCGAGCATCGATCCTACTAATAATGGGGTTTGCATCATCACAACCATCTCCTTTATAGTTTTATTAGTTTAATAGTATCATATAATTATGATTATTATAAAAGTATGATCTTCAAGTACTAGCATTATATGTCGGGAAGTATATATACAGACATGGTAAAATGAGAATTATCCGGGTAGGAACGCAATTAACGCTGAATCTTGTGGTGTTATTTATCTCAACAAATGGGAGTATTGGAAATTAGTGAATTTCAAGCGTGATGGAAGGGGATTATGCTGTGCGTGTGCGACAATATGATTTTACACAGGGAAATATTTTTAAACAGTTGATTGCATTTTCCGGTCCCATTATATTGACGAATCTGTTACAGACTTCCTATCAGTTTGCAGATAGCTTATGGGTGGGAAATTTACTCGGTGCCAATGCGCTGGGAGCTGTGGCTGTTTCCAGTACGATTATTTTTACGATGTTATCCTTTGTGATCGGCTTGAATAATGCTGCATTAACGATTTTGTCGCAACAAAAAGGGCGTGATAGTCAAGACGGTTTGAAGCGTTATTTGAATGCCTTTGTAGTGGTGCTTTTTTGCCTGTCCATCGTCCTTGGTGTCCTCGGTTTCGCATTTTCCAAGCCACTGTTACACTTGATGGGAACGCCGGAGGGAATGATGTCCGAGGCGAAGGAATATTTGCGGATCAATTTTCTCGGCATTCTATTTCTATTCGGCTATAACTTTATCAGCACCGTACTAAGGTCACTGGGCGACAGTAAAACCCCATTACGCTTTGTGTTTATTTCGCTCATATTAAATATTATTCTCGACCCATTATTCATTGCCGGACTACACTTGGGAGTAAAAGGCGCTGCCTATGCAACGATTGCCTCCCAGGGATTGGCATTTGTCTATGGAATCACCTATGTGCTGTATCGAAAATTAGCCCCCTTCAGCTTGCCAAAGGTACCCAGTAAGCAAGAGGTTGGCCTCATTTTAAATCTGGGCATTCCATCCGGTTTGCAAATGGCCGTTGTATCAGCGGGGGTTGCAGCGATTATGAGTGTCGTAACCGGATTTGGCGAGGGCGTAGTAGCAGGGTTCAGTGCGGCTCAGCGGTTGGATAGTATCCTCATGCTGCCAGCACACGCACTAGGGACTTCAGTCAATAGCATGGCCGGGCAAAATATCGGGATCAAAAATTGGCCACGTGTACGTCATATCGCCAAATTTGGTGTTATCTATAATTTTAGCGTCATGCTATGCATTGGGATTGTCGTTGTGTTCCTGGCATCGTTTGGAATAAGGTTGTTCATTCACGATCAGGAAGCTGTTCGATTTGGAACCAGGTATTTGCAAATAGTGGCGTTGTGTTATCCGTTTCTAGGAATCAATTTTATTTTGAATGGCATTGTTCGGGCATCCGGCGCGATGTATCAGGTGCTGGCATTAAACATCATTTCGTTTTGGGTGCTGCGCTATCCGTTAACTGCACTTTTTGCCAAAGTCATCGGTGAAACGGGAATCGCTGTTGGAATGGGCACAAGCTTTCTTATCAGCAGTATATTTGCCTTTTTATATTATCGCTATGGGAATTGGCGAAAGAAAGAGTTATTCACAAAAAGTGCGAACAGTTAAACATTTATACACAGTTGTGGATAAACCTGTGTATAACACCGTATTTTGTGGATCTTGCCTAAATTCGGTACAAAATATAGAATGGATTTGTGGATAATGTTATGAAACTATTATTCACTCAGAAAGGGAAAGTATCATGAAACGAAACAGAAAGAAAGCGATCAAACGGGCGCTTGGCCTTTTCATTGTTTTATGCGGGATGTTTGTTTTTATTTCGCTGGCTACTACAAAACAGCATGATCCCGATTTTCAAATCAACCGCTCCTTGATCAGTAAACAAGTGCTTAATTATGAACCGCTTGTGGATAAGTATGCCGAAAAGTATGGGGTTGAAGACTACAAAGATGTATTATTGGCAATAATGATGCAAGAATCAGGTGGTCGTGGTAATGATCCCATGCAGTCTTCGGAAAGTTATTGTGGAAAAATCGGCTGTATTGATGATCCGGAGCTATCTATCAAACAAGGTGTTCATTATTTTGCCAATACAATTGATGCGGCCGATGGGGATGTAGAGTTAGCGATCCAATCGTACAATTTTGGCAAGGGGTTTATCAACTACGTGCAGGGCAAGTCGGGTTCGTATACACAAGAGGAAGCAATTGACTTTTCCAAGAAAATGTATAAGGATGCCAAGGATAAATCGAATTATACCTGTTTACGCAAAGAGGCAAAACAGTATGATGCCTGTTACGGGGATATTTATTATGCCCGGGATGTGATGAAATATAAGCAGGAGTTGGAAGATTCATAGCAAAATAGCCGTGAAAAGTGATAAGATAAAGAAAATAGATGTTTACAAGGAGGAGTAAGAATGGGAAAAGCAATTCATACAACCAACGCACCAGAAGCAATTGGACCCTATTCACAGGCAATCGAGGCAGGAGATTTTGTCTATGTATCCGGTCAGATTCCGATTAATCCTGAAACGGGAGCAGTTGAACAAGGGATTGAAAATCAAACTAATCAAGTGTTAAAAAATTTACAGGCCATCTTAACCGAGGCAGGAACAGACTTCAAGCAAGTTGTTAAATTTACCATCTACCTGAAATCCATGGATGATTTTGCCACAGTAAATGAGATTTATGGCAGCCACCTGGAGCAGCCATATCCGGCAAGAGCATGCGTGGAAGTAAGCCGCCTGCCAAAAGATGTTCGTGTGGAGATGGATGTCGTAGCGTATAAAAGGTAAAAAAAAGAACTGGCTGTTAATAGTAAACAGCCAGTTCTTTTTTGATTGCCTCTCTAATCTTGTCTAAACATTCCTCAGGTGTTTTCGCAAAAACCTTCTTTCCGTTAACAAGCGCGTATGGCCGTACACGGCAAAGCCCGCAATGCAGCAGACATTCACTAATGATCACGGACACCTCGGGGAATTCGGATTCGAGGATACCTTCTATATCTAAAGTGGTAATTGCATTTCCGTCACAAACGTCAATAACAACAATACCCACGTTATCACTTTCTTTCCTTATATCTGGACTGTCCCAGTTGTAGCATATTTTGTAGGGTAAATCAATGTTTCTGCTGGGGCAAGGAGTGTCCCTACATATACCAAAATAATGCACCCAGCATGAGCGAGATCGCAATGATACCGGATATAAACGGGAAAAGGTAGTTTTGCGGAACGAGTTCTGATAGTGGACGTCGGTCTTTATCCGTCATCTGGCTGAAAATATGTTGAAAGCTGTAAAAGACAATATCAAAGAACCGACCTTTTGTAACATATCCGGCCATGGATAGCAGTATCAAAATAGCACCAATGACAAAGGCAACATTGATGTAGGCAAGTAAATCGATGCGTTTATAAATAATGAAACAGATTAGAAGGATAAGGATTTGCGAAACTCCCACCCAAATAGCTAATTTTTTCAGCATATACTTGACGTTCCCTTGTGTTATTTTAACAATCACAGCATATTATATCATGAATGAAGCTATATTTATAAAATTAATTTCGCTTTCTTTCTCTATCATATGTTGCAAAAATACCTTAAATTTATTCGCTGTTGCTATTATAAAAAGAAAATAATTTGGTAATTTAGGTAAAAAGAATCCCTTTGGAAATTATCTGTTTATAGGCGCTAGTGCCTATAATTTAACGGTTTTTGGTCAAAAATAGCAGAAATCATTCTTCAAAACTAGTCATAAAATAACAAAATGTATTGAAAAAAACAATTTACAATTAAAAATTATATTGTATAATAAGAGATGTAGCACTATTAAAAAATAAAAGGGTGGTCGGGGAATGAAAAAGTCAAAATATTATCTCTTTATTGGGTTTGTCTTGGCTGTCGCTATGGTACTATCTGCCTGTGGTGGTGGGTCAGATTCAAGCAGCGGTGAGGGGAGCGGTGACAAAGAAGGTTCAGATGGCAGTGGTTCCTCTGGCAAGCAAGTCTTTAATATGATTGAAACGCAAGAGATTCCAACCGGGGATCCATCACTGGCAACAGACCAGGCTAGTTTTATCGTATTTGGACAAACAATGGAAGGTCTTTATGGATTGGACAAAGATGACAATCCGGTTCCGGCAATCGCCGACGGTGAACCAGATATTAGTGAAGATGGAAAGGAATACACGTTTAAATTGCGTGAAGATGCCAAATGGTCAAATGGTGATCCGGTAACTGCCAATGATTTTGTTTATGCATGGCAACGCGCCGTTGATCCCGAGACTGGTTCGGAATATGCGTACATGTTTGACGGAGTTATCAAAAATGCATCAGAAATCATAAATGGTGATAAAGATCCGGACGAATTGGCTGTAAAAGCAGAAGATGATTATACATTAAAAGTAACACTGGATATACCAATTGAATATTTTGATTCCTTATTAGCATTTGGAACATACCTGCCGTTAAATGAGAAATTCGTTGAAGAAAAAGGCGATAAATTTGGTACCAATAGTGACAACATGTTGGCAAACGGACCATTCGTGTTAACCGATTGGGATGGTTCCGGTCTAAACTGGAAGTATGAAAAAAATGATGAATATTATGATAAAGACAATGTAAACCTGGATGAGGTCAATGTACAAGTTTCTAAAAAACCAAGTACTGCTGTAAACTTGTTTGAAACAGATAAAACGGATCGTACGGCTGCGTTAAGTGCTGAATATGCAAAACAGTATCAAAACGATCCAAATGCTGCTACGTTTGAAGAGTCAAGCTCATGGTATTTGAAATTCAACCAAAAACGTGACGGCAAAGATACGCCATTAGCCAACAAAAATATCCGTAAAGCATTGGCGATGGCATTTGATAAAAAAGCCTATACAGATCAAGTGCTGGCAAATGGCTCCGTGCCAACTGACGGCTATGTACCACGCGGTTTGGCAACCAACCCTGAAACGGATGAAGACTTCCGTGATGATAGTGGCGATTTAATTTCTTATGATGTTGACAAAGCCAAGGAGTATTGGGAAAAAGGATTGAAGGAATTGGGTGAGGATTCACTTGAGCTTGATTACTTAAGTGATGATACCGAAAATGCCAAAACAACGTCTGAGTATTTCAAAAACCAATTAGAATCCAATCTTGATGGTTTGAAATTGAATGTATCCAATGTTCCATTTAAAGTTCGTTTGAAGGACACAAGTGAACAAAATTATGATATTGTGATGCATGGCTGGGGAGCAGACTATTTGGATCCAATGACCTATCTTGACCTGTACGTTACAGATGGTGGGAATAATGAAACTGGATATTCGAGCAAAGAATATGACAAACTCATTGACGATGCCAAAATAAAATATGCCAACGACCCTGAAAAACGTTGGGAAACGATGTTGAAAGCTGAAAAACTTTTGATTCAGGAAGACACAGTTATTGCACCAATCTATCAGCGTGGACGTATCACATTGATCAAACCATATGTCAAAGGTTTGGAAGAGCATTTATTCGGACCGGATTACTCGCTGAAAAATGTCACCATTGAAAAATAAATAACCAGATGACAACAATTGGAAAGAGGGTATTTCAACAAATACTCTCTTTCCCATGTTTCGACAATTTTTTTGAGAATATTTTTATTTTTAATTGCGTTTAGGAGGAAACAGGATGGCGAAGTATTTAATGAAACGGATAATCTATATGGTTATTACGTTGTTTATTATAGCCTCTGTCACATTCTTTTTAATGAAGTTTTTGCCTGGTACCCCGTTTCAAAACGAAGAAAAACTGACTGAAGACCAACGTATTATTTTGGATGAAAAATATGGATTGGATAAGCCAATTCCTGTCCAGTATGCCAACTATATGGTGAATATTGTCAAAGGTGACCTTGGTGTATCATTTCAGTTTGATAATCAACCGGTTACCCACTTATTAATGAATCGTGTAGGACCATCATTGGAACTTGGATTCCAGGCAATGGTTGTTGGAACCATTATTGGTATTTTACTGGGAATGCTTGCTGCCATGTTTCAGAATACATGGATTGATTATGGAAGTACATTTTTAGCTGTATTGGGAAAATCAATTCCATCCTTTGTCTTTGCGGCGGTCTTGCAATATTATATTGGAGTAAAACTGCAATTATTACCAGTGGCTTCCTGGGATGGATTTGCCTCATCAATCATGCCTACCATCGCGCTGGCCATATTTCCTGTGGCGACTGCAGCCCGCTTTATGCGAACAGAGCTAATAGAAGTGTTAGGATCAGACTATATTACCTTAGCAAAAGCAAAAGGGAACTCTCGAATGGAAGTATCCTTTAAGCATGCCATCCGCAATGCACTCATTCCTCTGATAACTGTACTGGGGCCGATGGCAGTAGGATTGATGACAGGTTCCCTGGTGGTTGAACAAATTTTTGCCATCCCTGGAATTGGCGAACAGTTTGTTAAATCGATTCAAACCAATGACTTCCCGATTATCATGGGGACAACGCTGTTTTTTGCTTTCTTGTTAACCGTGATTATTTTAGTCATTGATATACTATATGGCATTATTGATCCAAGGATTCGCCTGGCTGGAGGGGATAAATCATGACGAATTATACGCAAGAAATACCAAAAGACCGATTTGCACCCGCTCCCAAAGGCAATGTTGATAGTGAAAAGATTGAGAAACCGCAGCTTTCATTTGCGAAAGATGCCTGGCTGCGTGTTCGAAAAAATAAAGGTGCCCTAGTTAGTTTGGTTGTTTTGCTATTGATCATTTTCATGGCAATCGTGGGTCCCCATATCACACCGTATGATGGGGTTGAGCAAGATGTAACCAAGGCCAACCTTCCTCCCCGCGTTCCCGGGTTGGAGAAAATCGGGATCTTGGATGGAACAATGGATGTTGGCGGTGAAAAAACGAATGTATACGAACAGCAAAATGTTGGCGAATATTACTGGTTTGGTACAGACAGTCTGGGACGTGACCTGTTTACCAGAACATGGCTGGGTACCAGGGTATCGTTGTATATCGCCTTGCTCGCAGCAGTGATCGATATGCTGGTTGGGGTTGTGTATGGATTGATATCTGGTTTTATGGGTGGACGTGTCGATAACATCATGCAGCGGATACTGGAAGTTATTTCGGGTATTCCGAATTTGATCGTGGTTATTTTAATGCTATTAATCTTAAAACCTGGGATTCTATCCATTACGATCGCCATGGTTATTACCGGCTGGATTGGCATGGCTCGAGTTGTCCGCGGACAAGTATTAAAACTGAAGGATCAGGAGTATATTCTTGCTTCACGAACGCTTGGGGCGAAAAATAATCGATTACTCTTTAAACATTTATTACCGAATTTGTCAGGAGTTATTATTATCAACACCATGTTTACCATACCGAGTGCTATCTTTTTTGAAGCATTCTTAAGCTTTATCGGGATCGGTTTACAGCCGCCAGATGCATCACTGGGTACATTAATTGAAGATGGGTATGAGACGTTTCAATTTCTCCCCCATTTAATGATTATTCCATGTATTGTGATCTGTATCGTCCTGATTACCTGTAACTTGATTGGAGATGGACTTCGCGATGCATTTGATCCAAAAATGCGTGATTAATAGATAGTCCATGAATAGTGAGGTGAAACAACGTGAATAAGTTATTGGAAGTAAATGATCTTCATATATCGTTCCATACATTTGCCGGGGAAGTGCAGGCGATCCGTGGTGTCAACTTTGACCTGTATGAGGGAGAGACACTCGCGATTGTTGGCGAGTCCGGATCTGGCAAATCAGTAACTACCAAATCGATTATGCGCCTGCTACCACCTGGAAATTCGGAAATTAAAGCAGGAGAAATTCTGTTTCATGATAAAGATCTTGCTAAAGCATCGGAAGGACAGATGCAAAAAATTCGCGGAAAGGACATTTCGATGATTTTCCAGGATCCAATGACATCCTTGAATCCGACGATGACAATTGGCAAGCAAATTATGGAACCATTATTAAAACATCAAAACTTGAGCAAACACAAGGCAAAAGAACGGGCTGTCAGACTATTGGATTTGGTTGGAATTCCCAAACCGGAAATTCGCCTGAAACAATATCCGCATCAGTTCTCAGGCGGAATGCGGCAGCGGGTTGTCATTGCGATCGCGCTTGCCTGTGCACCAAAGATATTAATTGCTGATGAGCCAACAACAGCATTGGACGTTACGATCCAGGGACAAATCCTGGACTTAATGAAAGAACTGCAAAAGCAAATTGAAACATCGATCATTTTCATCACACACGATTTGGGTGTCGTCGCCAATGTGGCTGATCGGGTAGCCGTGATGTACGGCGGGAAAATTGTCGAAATCGGGACGGTAGATGAAATTTTCTATAATCCACAACATCCGTATACTTGGGGATTAATCAGTTCCATGCCAAGCTTGGATACGAACAATGAGGAACTATATGTGATTCCCGGCACACCACCTGATTTGTTAAACCCGCCTAAAGGTGATGCGTTTGCACCAAGAAATCCTTATGCGATGCAAATTGATTTGGAAGAAGATCCGCCAATGTTTCAAGTTTCGGATACGCACTATGCCGCCACATGGCTATTACACCCCAATGCACCAAAAGTAGAGCCACCTTCTGTTGTAAAAGAGCGAATGGATAAGTTCCACGCACAACAAGTTGGTTCCGGGAAAGGGGAAAGGTAACAATGGCGGAAATGGAAAAATTATTGGAAGTAAAAAACCTGAAACAGCATTTTAACGTGGGAAAGCCAAAAGAAGTTCGTGCTGTCGATGGAGTAACATTTGATATTTATAAAGGTGAAACATTGGGGCTTGTTGGCGAATCCGGCTGTGGGAAGTCAACCACTGGCCGGGCAATTATCCGTTTATACCAAGCAACCGATGGAGAAGTGCTATATCGGGGAGTAAATGTGCATGAGAAAAAGTCTAAGGCACAATTGAAAGAACTTCATCGAAAAATGCAGATGATTTTCCAGGACCCATATGCATCATTGAACCCAAGGATGAAGGTCTCGGATCTGATTGCCGAGGGGATTGACATTCATGGCCTTGCCAAATCACAAAAGGATCGGATGGAAAAGGTGTATTCACTCCTGGAAACAGTTGGTTTGAATCGCGAGCATGCGAATCGTTACCCACACGAATTTTCTGGAGGACAACGGCAGCGCATCGGAATTGCTCGGGCATTGGCAGTGGATCCCGAATTCATTATTGCGGATGAACCAATCTCCGCCTTGGATGTTTCGATTCAGGCACAAGTCGTTAATCTGATGAAAAAGCTGCAAAAAGAAAAAGGGTTGACCTACATGTTTATTGCCCATGACTTATCGATGGTCAAGTATATCAGTGACCGGATCGGCGTCATGTATTTTGGCAAATTGGTCGAGCTTGCACCTGCTGAAGATTTGTACCGTAATCCAATGCATCCATATACGCAATCACTGCTATCGGCGATTCCGCTGCCTGATCCCGATTACGAACGTTCACGCGTGCGGCAGGCCTACCATCCGGAAGATCATCAATATACAGAAGCGGATGAGGTCAAAATGCGGGAGATTGCACCTGGTCATTTTGTTTACGGCTCAGAAAAAGAGTTTGAAGAATGCAAGGCGAATTATAAACAAAAATAAGATGTAGATTTAGACAAAACCGGACACATTCGCATGAACGTGTCCGGTTTTTTTATGAAATTCGATCGCGCTGGTTATAAAGTTGATCGAGAGTGCGCGAAAGCTGATCGAACCGGTTGCAAAGTCGATCGAAAACGCACGGAAGTAGATCGAGGCAGTCGCAAAGTTGATCGAAAACCCACGAAAGCTAACCAATTGGCTGGAATTCAAGCAAATTTTTCTTCATGACAAAGGAGATCGCATCCCCGTTATGATTTTATGTAAAAAATGATGGGACAGGAGAACCGTCCCCGGGTCCCACCTAGCTATGATGTGATGATAATCGCCGATGTGCGTGATTTCCTTGATATTCACTGCGGTACCAGGTGATGAGCATGATGATTCCACTTAAAACGAGCAAACCACTGGTAACAAAAAATACACTGGAAATGCCGAAGAATCCTGCTAACATGCCACCAAGCATGGGACCGATAATATTTCCGGCAAAACGTAGCGATGTGTTGTATCCGAGGACTTCCCCCTGAATCGCTAATGGCGCCTCTTGCCTGATGTAAGCAATTCGTACCGGAATAATGCCGCCAATCGCTATTCCGAGGAAGAACCTTAGGATAACTAATTGCCAGATGTTCGTGACAAAAGCTGCTGGGAAATAGACAATCCCCGCCATGAATAATAAGAAGATTACTATTTTAATATAACCAATACGGTCACCCAAGCGTCCCCAACGTCTTGCCATGAACAGATTGCCAAGGCCTGCTGCGGAAAAGGCGAGCCCGGAATAAAAGGCAATATTTGCTGACCCATGCAGTTCGTTCACATACAATGATAAAATCGGCTGTACACTAAAGTGGGCAACCTGCACAAGCATGGAAATGAACATGACAACGAGCAATACAGGGCGAGAAAAGATGTGAGCGATGACCTCTTTACTGGAATAAGAGCTTTTGCTATCTTTATCATCGGCAAATGAAATCATTAATTCCTTAACCCCAACATATACAAGAATTCCGGATATGAAAATGGAAATCGAAGTCCAACGAAATGTAGCTGCATATCCGAATACATCTGCAAAGGCTCCACCGATGAGCGGCCCCATCAACTGGCCAGTAATACTTCCGGTTTGTAAGGTTCCCAGGACACGGCCAGCAATACGCTTCGGTGTCTGGGTTACGATAAAGGCTTGCGATATCGGGATAAACCCAGTAAATACACCCATGATAAATCGTAATATAAATAGCTGCCATACGTTTGTGGCAAATCCCATTAACAAAATGGAGATGCCAAGACCTGTTGCAGAAATGATTAAAACACGTTTTCTTCCATATTTGTCACCGATACGCCCCCAAATCGGAGAAAAAATAAGTGCCGTGACAAATGTAATACCAAAAATCCAGCCAGACCAGTTTTGTACATAGGAAGCGGAGAAGTTCCCGTATGATTCAATGTACAAAGAAAGGAATGGCAAAATCATCGTCATACTGCTAGCAACAAAAAAATTGGCAAACCACATGATCGCCAAATTTCGCTTTACTATACGTTCCTGTTGATCAACGATTGTGAATACCCTCTTTCGGACATTTAATTCGTCAACCTAAATAATAAATAGGAAACGAATAAAAGGAAAGTTTTATGCTCAAATAATGTTAAAAATGGTTCATGTACACAAATTCTTCAATTATATGAACCTATTTTTTGGTGTCTTATTTAAGCGTAATAGGTTATAATCTGGTTATGATTTATCCGATGAAGGAATAGAAATAAGCATGTGTTCACGAATAGTATAGTGGAAGCAAATGAAAAGGGGACAACGATATGAGACAACAATTATGGAAGAAACTCGTTATGATGCTTGTATTAATTGGCCTGATTACCGGGATTTCATTACCTGTCATGGCCACTGATGGAGCAAACGATAATTCCGATAGTATAAATGAAAAACTGGGTGTGCCGGTTGTCGTTTATGGTGATACATTAACCGCCGAGCAAAAGCAAAAAGTCCGTGACCTGCTGAAAGTAACCAATCCCGATGATGTAGAGGAATATAATGTTACGGGACAGGACATTGCCAATTACATTGATGGTGATCCACATTCACACATGTATTCATCGGCAAAAATCACCAGGGAGGAAAAAGGAAAAGGGTTAACCATCAATATTGTTACACCGGATAATATCACGGAGGTAACGAGCGAAATGTATGCCAATGCATTATTAACGGCAGGGGTAGAGGATGCAACTGTCGATGTCGTATCGCCGGTCAAGGTGAGCGGGCACTCCGCATTAACCGGTATTTACAAGGCCTATGATGTACAAGGTGTTGAATTGGATAAAGAACGGATGGAACTGGCGAACGATGAATTGGACGCCGCTACCGATCTGGCAGAAAAAGATGGGCTGAATGAGGAAAAGGTAAGTGAATTATTTACTGATATTAAAAAGGAAATCGCCGAAAAAGATCCTGCTACCAAGGAGGAAGTCGAACAAATTGTCAAAGACCAGCTGGATAAAATGGAGGTCAACCTGAGCGAACAGGATCGACAAATGCTGACTAACCTGTTCGACAAAATGCGTGATCTGGACATTGACTTTGGTAAAGTGAAAGACCAACTTAGTGATATCGCGTCAAAGGTAAAAAACAAAATCGATGACATTGACCCTAGCTTCTGGCAGAAAGTTGCCAATTTCTTTAAGGAGCTTTTCCAACTGATCATCAACTTCTTCAAAGGCTTATTTGGTTAATCGGAATAGATCTTGGGGCAGACCCCCCCGCCACACGAATGAATGAAAATGGCGGACGGGTTTTGCCCCATTTTTTTGTAAATATGTGAAAAGGGGGCTTGTTAACATTCAGAAAATAATTTATACTAAAATAAATAATTGTTATTTTACAATCATGTTACATACTTATGAAAATATAGTAGTTATATTGTAAACTGTTTTGTCGCCTGATCGAATCAACTATTTTTGTCATCATTTTTGCGATCTTAACCAAGTTGTGAAGGGAGTGAAGGCTGATTGGCACAAGATCAGCAAGAGAACAGTCTGCTTCAGGTCAATCATTTACATACAGGTTTTATCATCGATGGGGAATTACAACATGCGGTAGTCGATATTAGCTTAGAAGTAAAGCCAAGAGAGTTTGTCTGTGTCGTTGGTGAATCGGGTTGCGGCAAGAGTGTGATGTCGCTATCCATCATGCAGCTGTTGCCCAAACAGAATTCTAAAATTTCTTCCGGCAATATCATATTCAATGGCGAAGATTTAACGAAAAAGACAGATAAAGAAATGAATAAAGTACGTGGGAAAGATATTGCGATGATCTTCCAGGAACCGATGACCGCACTGAATCCGGTATTCACGATCGGTTCGCAATTGATGGAGGTACTATTTAACCACGTGGAGTTGACCAAAAAGGAAGCACGGGAAAAGGCAATTCATTTATTAAAGCAGGTCGGTATCTCGCGGCCGGAAAAGATTATCGACGAATATCCGCATCAGCTTTCAGGAGGAATGCGGCAGCGGGTGATGATTGCCATGGCGATTGCGTTACATCCAAAATTGTTGATTGCCGATGAGCCGACAACCGCACTTGACGTAACCGTTCAGGCACAGATTTTGGAGTTGTTGAAGGAAATCCAGGATAAAGAGGATATGGCGATTATGCTAATTACACACGATCTGGGTGTTGTCGCGGAAATGGCTGATCGTGTGATTGTCATGTATGCGGGGCAGATTGTGGAGACAGCCAATGTAGTCGAATTGTTTACCAAACCAAAACATCCTTATACGGAGTCGCTGTTAAGCAGTATACCACGGATGGACGAGAATGCTGAAAAATTAAATACTATTGACGGTGTGGTTCCATCACTTGAAAATATGCCACACGTTGGCTGCCGGTTTGCTGATCGTTGTCCAAAGGCATTCGGGGATTGTACCAAGGTAACGCCAAAGCTTGCCGAGGTTGCTGAAGGACAGTATGCCAGATGCCTTCTTTATAATACGTGTTATCCAGACAATACACAACAGGTGCGAAGAAGGAAGTGAGGTTATGAGTGAACGAAGCCTATCCGTGAAGGAGAAAAAGAATTTAGCCGATAAAGATGTTTTGTTAGACGTCAAGCATTTAAAAAAATATTATCCAGTACACGCTGGATTTTTTAAACGGAAGGTTGGCAATGTGAAAGCAGTTGATGATATTTCACTAACATTAAAGAAGGGAGAAACATTTGGTCTTGTAGGTGAATCGGGCTGTGGAAAGTCAACAGCCGGCCGAACTATCCTCAGGCTGACCGAGTCAACGGATGGACAAATTATTTTTGATGGCAAAGATATTACCAGTTTGAGCGGGCCCGCATTGCGCAAGGCACGTCAGGATTTTCAAATGGTTTTTCAAGATCCATATGCTTCCTTGAATCCCAAAATGATGGTTGGCCATTTAGTTGATGAACCCCTGCGCAATTATACGAAGCAATCTCACAAAGCATTACGGAACGATGTCAAAGCACTGTTACGTCGGGTTGGCCTGCGTGAAGAAGATTATTACAAATATCCGCATGAATTTTCGGGTGGACAGCGGCAGCGAATTGGTATTGCTCGTTCATTAGCTCTTAACCCCAAGCTGATTGTTGCCGATGAACCGGTCAGTGCATTAGACGTATCGATTCAGTCCCAAGTATTGAACTTGTTAAAAGAACTGCAGGATGAATTTGATCTAACATATTTGTTTATTGCCCATGATCTCAGTGTTGTGAAACATATGAGTGACCGGATTGGTGTCATGTATTTGGGGCATTTAGTTGAAATTGGTGATAAGGACGCAATTTACCATGAACCATTGCATCCATATACTAAAGCGCTAACATCAGCAATTCCAGAACCAGATCCATTAAAGAAAAAAGAACGCATTATTTTACAAGGAGATGTGCCAAGCCCACAAAATCCGCCAACAGGGTGTGTATTCCATACCAGGTGTCCGGTTGCGATGGAGAAATGCAAAGAAATCGTACCAACGCTGAAGGAGGTGAGGCCTAATCAACAGGTCGCATGTCTCTTGTATCAGGATGATTAAAGATTAATATTTTACGAGGGGGAATATTAGTTGAAAAGGAAATTCTGGTTATTGTTAACGCTTGTTTTTGCTCTGTCCATGGTTTTGGCTGCTTGTGCGGATACTACTACAGACGGCGAGACAGAAACAGATTCCGGAACTGATAGTGGTGAAAAGGCCAAAGCAGGTGAGCCGCAAAAAGGTGGTAAAGTAACATACGGTTTTTCCCAGCCATTTAAGGGGTTGCTAGAACCGGGATTATATGAGGGGACAGATGATTTTCATATTCTTGAACTGATGACGGATGAATTAAAGGAGACGAATGATGAATTGGAACCAGAGCCCGGTATGGCTGAATACGAAATTGATAAAGATGCTAAAACGGTTACCTTTACGATTAAAGACGGCATCAAGTGGCATGACGGTGAACCATTGGTTGCAGAAGATATCGCCTATGCCTATGAAGTAATTGCCGATCCGGATTATGAGGGAACCCGTTTCTCTAACGTAGCAATGGTCAAAGGGGCACAAGAGTACCGCAATGGTAAGGCAGATAGTATTTCAGGAATTGATATAAAAGATGATAAGACAATTGTATTGCATTTGACCGATGTTGCACCAAATACGATTGATAATCTATGGGGCTATCCAATGCCAAAACATTATTACAAAGATATTGCGGTGAAAGATTTGCCAGATTCTGATCAAGTACGCAAAAATCCGATTGGAACCGGCCCGTTTAAAGTGAAAAAGATTGTTCCGGGGGAAATGGTTGAGCTGGAACGATTTGATGATTACTGGCAAGGTGAACCATATTTGGACGGCGTCGTTTATAAAGTCATTGATGCTTCCCTTGCTTCTGGTGCATTGGAAAATGGTGAAATTGACATCATGGAAGCCCCAAGCAGCCAATACAAAGAGATAAAGAAACTGGACAACATTGAGCTGCATGAGGAACCATCGTTAGGATTCAACTATATTGGTTTCAAGCTGGGGCATTGGGATAAAAAGAAGAAGGAAAATGTGATGGATCGTGAAAAATTCCAGAATAAACAGTTGCGTCAGGCGATGGCATATGCGATTGACCGGCAAGGCATTCTCGATTCCTTCTCCAATGGTTTAGGTGAGTTAATTGAAGCACCAATTCCTCCTGTGAGCTGGGCCAAAGCAGATGAATCCGAACTAACAACCTATGATTACGATCCGGAGAAAGCGAAAAAACTGTTGGATAAAGCGGGTTACAAAGACGTGGATGACGATGGTTGGCGAGAAGACCCGGATGGCAAAAAATTCACGGTCAACTTTGATTCCATGTCCGGAACTGATATTTCTGAACCGCGTGCGGAATATGTACTGCAAAACTGGAAGGATGTCGGTATTAATGCCAAGCTAAACGGTGGGCTAAAAGAAATGAACCTGTTCTATGATACATTGGAAGCAGATGATGAATCAGTGGAAACGTTTATGGGTGCTTGGGTCTCAGCTAGCGATCCGGATCCAACTGGTTTATGGAAAAGAGATGACTTTTTTAATTATTATCGCTGGGTAAACGAAGATTCAGATAAGTTAATTGAAGAAGGTATTAGTGAAAAAGCGTTCGATAAAGACTATCGAAAGGACGTTTATGTGGAATGGCAAAAACTTATCAATGAGGAATTGCCAAGTATTTTCTTATATGCCCCAATTGATGTCTATGCCGTAAATAAGCGGGTACAAAATGTGCATACGAACTCATTTACTGCTATAAAGGATCCTTACTTATGGTGGGTTACAGACGCTGGTGGGTCGAATTAAGCAAGACAATTCAAATGTAAGGGGTATCAAAAAACATGTTTGTTTATACATTACGACGAATTGTCACCATGATCCCGATTATTTTCCTTGTCTCTGTTGTGGTATTCTTCCTGGCACATTTAATGCCAGGGGATGCCCTGACAGGGAAAATCGATCCATTGAATGCAAATCCGGAATATATTGCGGACATGCGTAGTAAATTGGGATTAAATGATCCAATTTATCAGCAGTATTTACATTGGATCGGCGGTTTTTTACATGGAGATTTTGGACAATCATTCGTGCATAAAATGCCTGTTTCCGATTTGATTTTGTCACGCTTGCCAAACACCATTTTGCTGGCTGTCATCGCGATGTTTATTACGTACATAGTCGCCTTTTTAATGGGCAAATATGCGGGAAGACGGCCCAATACAACCGGAGATTATGGGGTACAGATTATCAATTATTTAGCTTTGGCAATGCCGAGTTTTGTAGCGGCCTTATTATTAATCTATTTTGTTTCCTTTCAGTTGGGCTGGTTGCCAGCAACGGGCAGTATTGGTTCCGGGGTAAGCCCAGGATCTTGGGAATATATTGTTAGCAAGGTGCAGCATGCCATTTTACCATCCTTATGTCTGGGCTTATTACCGATCGCCAGTTATACGCAGTTTTTACGTAATGACATGATTGAAAGCGCCCAGAAGGACTATGTGCGAACCGCCCGAGCAAAAGGGACATCCGAGCGGAAAATTTATAATAAGCATATTTTACGAAACTCGGTCATCCCGATTGTTACCTTGCTGGGATTTGACCTGGCAGGGATTATCGGCGGGTCAGTCATTATTGAGACCATTTTCACCTATCCAGGGGTTGGGCAATTATTTGTCGATTCCATTAACAACCGTGACTATACGGTTGTGATGGGTATCACGATGCTGTTAACCGTGATGACGCTTCTTGGTAACTTAATCGCTGATATACTGTATGCCTTGGTTGACCCAAGGATCAGGTTGGATTAAAGGGGGAATGCAATATGGATCCGATAACAAATCAACTGCCTGAGCAGCCGACCCCTCCAACGTCAAAAGCGAAAAGGCCGGTGAAGAAGAGTTTGTCACAATGGGCGCTTGCCCGTAGAAAGTTTACCCACAATTATTTGTCGATGATTAGTCTTA
The DNA here is from genome assembly GCF_040812445.1 of Lentibacillus sp. L22. Lineage (NCBI taxonomy): Bacteria > Bacillati > Bacillota > Bacilli > Caryophanales > Bacillaceae > Lentibacillus > Lentibacillus sp. L22. The sequence goes on from NZ_JBFNXI010000007.1 coordinate 106,205, forward strand.
TTTTTCTGGTTGTCGTTACAGCCTTGTCGTTGTCGGCATCTTTTTTGACGGATATTGACCCAAGTCGAATTGAACCGCGGCTAATTGATGCGATGCCATCCGCTGAACATTGGCTGGGCGCTGACGGAGCGGGTCGGGACATTGTGACGATGTTGCTCTATGGTGGACGGACATCCTTGATGATCGGTTTTTCCTGCACAGCAATTATTATTCTAATTGCCACATTGATCGGAACCATCTCCGGTTTTTATGGAGGCAAAGTGGATTCTATTCTCATGCGGTTTACCGACTTTATGATGAATTTCCCGTTTCTGATTTTTGTAATCGTGTTGAAAACCATTTTTGTTGATAGTGGTGTCCTTGCATTAATTGTCGTCATTAGTTTGTTAAGCTGGACGGGGGCTGCCAGGGTTATCCGGAGCAAGGTGATGTCAGAGAAGGAGAACGAATATATTTTAAGCGCTATATCGATCGGTACCAGACCTTCCAAAGTAATCATGAAGCATTTATTGCCGAACGTGATGTCCACGATTATTGTCCAGGCAACACTATTGTTAGCGGCGATGATCGTTGCTGAAACAGGTTTAAGTTACCTGGGATTTGGCGTGCCAGTGGGGACACCAAGCTGGGGTAATATGTTACAAGCTGCTCGCGACCCAGGTACACTCAGCGGTAAGTGGTGGATTTGGATTCCGCCTGGTTTAGCGATTACGTTTACGATTCTATCAATTAACTTTATTGGCGAAGGGTTTAAGGATGCGTTTAATCCGAAATCACGTAAGTAGGGTGATTGTCATATAGATTGACTGCTTATAGTGGAATGATTTATTTAAAAGGCTTGTCTGATAATATATAGGACAAGCCTTTTTGTGCGAAATATTCAAGAGAAGGAATCCCGGGGAGAATCTGATTAAAAGCCGCTAAAAGTTACGCACAACCACCCTCGCATTACAGCTATAGCGATTTTGCTTCGTTCTGCAGCGAATCTCGGGCAATCTATAGCTGAAAGTTCTTGTTGTTTGGCCTTCGCTTCCTCTTTGGTTCTATGAAAAATGTAGAAATTAACAGAAAAATGCGGTTTTATTACTATTAATATAGTAAATTTTACCCCCTGTCACAAACTTATTATCTTTTGTAACGAATATAGTTGATTCGGTAATTCTTGTAATATAACCTTAACCGTTTTGTAACTGCACTGGCCTGTCCCGTATGATAGTATAGGCATTGTCAGAAATCGAAGGAGGGACTACCCGATGAAAAAAATAGTAGCAGCATTAGCTACAGGTGTCATTATTGCTGGCGCAGCTGTAACGAATGTTTCAGCAGAAGAGTACAACGTCCAAAAAGGTGATAGCCTTTGGGACATCGCACAAAAAAATAACACAACAGTAGACGATTTACTACAACAAAACAATTTAGATACAGATTTGATCTTCCCAAACCAAAAACTAGTGATCAATGAAACTGGTAATACTGGTGAAACGGAAGAAAACACCAACACATATACCGTTCAAAAAGGCGATACATTATTCCGTATCAGCCATAAGTTTGAGACAACGGTAGCCAATCTGAAGGCATGGAATAACCTGAGTTCCGATTTAATCGTTGTTGGTCAGAAACTCCAAGTCAATGGAGAAAATGTTGCCCAGAATAATGAGCAGGTATCTGAACCAGTAGAGCAACCAGCAGAACAGCCATCTGAGCAACCGGCTGAGCAACCAACAGAACAGCCATCTGAACAACCGGCTGAACAGCCAGTAGAGCAGCCATCTGAGCAACCGAGTGAACAACCGGCTGAGCAGCCAGCAGAACAGCCATCCGAGCAACCGGCTGAGCAACCAACAGAACAGCCATCTGAACAACCGGCTGAACAGCCAGTAGAGCAGCCATCTGAGCAACCAAGTGAACAACCGGCTGAACAGCCAGCGGAACAGCCATCTGAACAACCAGCCGATAATACTGCTGAAGCATCAGATGATAATCAGGATGAAAATACACAGCAGACTGAACAAGCAGAACCAGCTAAAGAAGATAATGATGCAACCGAAGCTGAGCCAGCTAAAGAAGAGTCAACAAAAGCAACTGAAACTGAATCAAACGATAATAATAATGCGCCAGAAGGTAAAACTATCAGTGTATCTGCAACGGCATATACATCTGAATGCTCTGGTTGCTCCGGTGTAACATCAACAGGTGTAGACTTGAATGCTAATCCGGATGCAAAAGTTATTGCTGTTGATCCAAATGTCATTCCATTAGGATCAGAAGTGTATGTAGAAGGCTACGGTCGTGCAACCGCAGCAGATGTTGGTGGTGCAATTAACGGCAATAAAATCGACGTTCACGTACCGAACAAAGGTGAAGCAAATAATTGGGGCGTACGTTCAGTAAACGTTACGATTTTAGACTAATATCTGAACACAATTAACGTCAGCAATTTCCAGGGAAAACATCTTGATAGTGATGTTTTCCCTTTTTTCTATGCCTAAAAACCCCAACTTATCTATGACTGAACACTTATTGCCCCGTGATGCGTTTTAATAACATCATCCGATTTTGATGAATACTGGGCAACCCCAACAATACTAAATCCCACAATCAGTACGAATAAAAATGTAACCAGAAGCTTTTTCATCATGTTTCCCTCACCTTTAAGATCTAGTACTAGTATAATGAAAAATAGTAAATGAAACCATCGATTTTCATGACAATTTTGTAGTAAAACCTTACAAAGTTGAAAGGTTCAATCAATTTTATGGTAAATACGTCTAAAGAAACCCGCATTTTCCATGAAGGTATGTAACATAGGAGAGTGTGGTATCGGATATGATTAAACAAAATGGATTAAGTATGATAAACTTAATATGATATAATAGCGTTTACATATAAAGGAGGATTCACATGACAAGCAAGAAACTGCAATCATTTTTAGACGATAATATTGCAGATTTGCGTGAACGCGGGCTGTATAATGAAATTGATCCTGTGGAGGGAGCAAACGGTCCGGTTATTACAATTCGCGGTAAAAAATTAATCAATCTTTCTTCTAATAATTACTTAGGTCTTGCCACGGACGAGCGGTTGAAGCAGGTAGCCAAAGCAGCAATTGATTCACATGGTGTTGGCGCTGGTGCAGTTCGCACGATTAACGGGACGCTCGACCTTCATCTGGAATTGGAGAAAAAAATAGCCTTGTTCAAGGGTACAGAGGCAGCAATCTCCTTTCAATCCGGGTTTAATTGTAACATGGCAGCGATATCAGCTGTGATGGATAAGCAGGATGCGATTCTATCCGATGAGTTAAATCATGCATCGATTATTGATGGCTGTCGCTTATCACGGGCAAAAATCATTCGCTTTAATCACTCGGACATGGATGATCTGCGTGATAAGGCAAAGGCAGCTGTAGAATCCGGTCAATATAATAAAATTATGGTCATTACCGATGGTGTCTTTTCGATGGATGGCGATATTGCCAACCTTCCAGGAATTGTTAAAGTAGCAGAAGAATTTGATCTAATCACCTATGTCGACGATGCACATGGTTCAGGTGTATTAGGAAACGGTGCAGGTACGGTTAAACATTTTGGCTTGCAGGATAAGATTGACTTTCAAATGGGGACACTTTCCAAAGCAATCGGTGTTGTTGGCGGATATGTCGCTGGAAAGGCCAATCTTATCGACTGGTTAAAAGTACGCTCCCGCCCATTCTTGTTTTCAACAGCCGTTACACCAGCCGATGCAGCAGCCGCTACCAAAGCAATCGAACTATTGATGGAAAGCACGGAATTAAATGAAAAACTGTGGGAAAACAGTAAGTATTTAAAAGAAGGGTTACGTCAGCTCGGCTTTGATGTTGGTCATAGTGAAACACCAATTACGCCATGCATCATTGGCGATGAAAAAGCAACTCAGCAATTCAGTAAGAAATTAATTGAGGCAGGCGTGTATGCCAAATCCATCGTCTTCCCAACAGTTCCAAGAGGTACGGGACGCGTGCGCAATATGCCAACCGCAGCCCATACAAAGCAAATGCTTGATGATGCATTGGCAATATATGAAAAGGTAGGAAAAGAGTTAGATGTGATCTAAACAAAACTCGGCAGCATGCAGAATGATTTTTTATCACTAATAAACAGGTTGTAACACCCCCATAATGAGGTTACACGCTATAAGATATGGGATTGAACATGCACTAGTCCGATGAAGTAAGGAGTAATTGGCATGAAGAAGATTTTAGTCACCGGTGCTCTTGGCCAAATTGGTTCAGAGCTTGTAGATAAACTCCGGAAAACCTATGGAACAGAAAATGTAATTGGAACAGATATTAAAACATCGCAAACCAGTAACGGACCGTTTGAAACTGCAGATGTAACAGATGCTGCAAAATTATACTCTATTGCGAAATCCTATCATGTGGATACAATCATGCATCTTGCTGCCTTATTGTCTGCCAAGGCCGAGACAAATCCCCAAAAAGCTTGGGATTTAAATATGGGTGGATTGCTCAATGCGTTGGAAGTCGCGCGTCAGTTGAAACTAAAGCTGTTTACTCCCAGTTCAATCGGCGCATTTGGCCCAACAACACCAAAGAATGCGACGCCACAAGATACGATTCAACGTCCAATTTCCATGTACGGTGTCAATAAAGTTGCCGGCGAACTACTTTGCGATTATTATTATCACCGATTTGGCGTAGATACCCGTGGAGTCAGATTTCCGGGTTTAATTTCTCATGTTACTCCACCTGGTGGCGGGACAACAGATTATGCAGTAGAAATTTATTATGAAGCAGTGAAAAATAAATCGTATACATCATTCATTGCCAAAAATACGTATATGGATATGATGTATATGCCGGACGCCCTGAATGCCATCATTCAATTAATGGAGGCTGATCCGGATAAGCTAAGTCATCGCAATGCTTTCAATATCACTGCCATTTCCGCATCACCGGAAGACTTTGCCCGGGAAATACAAAAACATATTCCCGAATTTACATTAACATATGATGTTGATCCCGTCCGTCAAAAAATAGCGGAAAGCTGGCCGAATTCGCTGGATGACTCAGCAGCAAAAGCAGAATGGGGATTTACAGCGGAATATGACCTTGCCGGTATGACGGCGGATATGTTGGAGAAAATTAGTAATAAGTAACGTGTGAAACCTTCCTGTTAGAGGGAGGTTTTTTAATGTTTGGTACGGTTTTACCGGAAATGGAGCGGATCGCTGAAGTAGAGGGGTGTTGCGTGTTCAGGGGTTGAAAGAATTTTTCCAGCATTTTAATGGAAATACTGTCCGAAATCAAAAAATACTATCCGAAACCTTATCAAAGGGTGTAGCATAAGGCATCCAAATCAAGTATGTACTCATAATTGGGTTTTAATCGGAAATATGGGCATTGTTGCTTGAAAATATCATGGAAATTTATCATTATTTCCCGGGAAATGTCGATAAAATCATAATAGCAAAAACCTCTCGACTGATGTGAAGCGCCTTTGTATGCCAATCGATCGAGAGGAGTCCTCTCACGGTAGATATTCCGCACTAATGCAAACCAATCAACTGAGACGGGAAATCTCACGGAAGATTCTCCACATTTATGTATCACAATCGAACGAGAGGAGACTTTTCACGGCAGATATTCTGCACTAATGCAAACCAATCAACCTAGACAGGCAATCTCACGGTAGATACCACTCAAATTGCTTACCAAATCCCAGCGAGACCCCACCTCTCTCATAGCGGACTTGCACACATCTTTACAATGATCACAAAAAAGACCCCGTCTGTAAAAGAAGGGGCTTTGATTTGCCGGAATACAAAAGCATTGGTGCCACTGCTAACCGACCTTGTTCGCTTTTGTTAATACATCGCTGCTATTTCTTTTTGCAATTTCTGATCTTGAATATATTCATCATAGCTCATTTCTTTATCGATCACACCGCTTGGGGTTAGTTCGATTAAGCGATTAGCCAGACTTTGAATAAATTGATGGTCATGGGATGTAAAGAGAATGGATCCTTTGAATTTGATCAGACCATTGTTTAAGGCGGTAATGGACTCCAGGTCCAAATGGTTGGTTGGTTCATCCAACAATAAGACATTTGCCTGGCTTAACATCATCTTGGCCAGCATGCAGCGAACTTTTTCACCACCGGATAGCACACTTGCTTTCTTTAATGCCTCTTCCCCGGAAAAAAGCATTCTGCCCAGAAATCCGCGTAAGAATGTTTCCGTTTCGTCTTCCGGAGAGTACTGTCGTAACCAATCCACTAGTGGTAAATCGTTGTTCTCAAAGTACTCGGAATTATCTTTTGGGAAATAAGATTGTGATGTGGTAACACCCCATTTATAGGTGCCGGCATCTGGCTCCATTTCCCCCATCAAAATTTTGAATAATGTCGTTTTAGCGATATCATCTTTGCCGACAAATGCTACTTTATCATCTTTATTAATGGTGAAACTGACATTGTCCAGCACTTTTTTATCACCGATTGTTTTCGTCAATCCTTCCACCCGAAGCAGATCATTACCGATTTCACGTTCAGGAGTAAAGGCAATATATGGATACTTACGGGAAGACGGCTTGATATCATCCAAAGTAATGCTATCCAACAGTTTTTTTCGTGATGTAGCCTGTTTGGACTTTGATGCATTGGCGCTGAATCGGGCAATAAATGATTGCAGCTCCTTGATTTTTTCTTCTTTTTTCTTGTTTGCCTCCTGAGCCATCTTTAATGCTAGCTGACTGGATTCATACCAAAAATCATAGTTCCCGATATAAATTTGAATTTTTCCATAGTCAACGTCAGCAATATGGGTACATACTTTATTTAAAAAGTGCCGGTCATGGGAAACAACGATAACCGTATTTTCAAAGTTGATCAGGAACTCCTCCAACCATTGAATGGCATGAATATCCAAACCGTTCGTCGGCTCGTCCAGCAGGAGAATGTCCGGGTTGCCAAACAATGCCTGAGCCAGCAAGACTTTCACTTTTTGATCTTCCGTTAAATCAGCCATGGCATGTAAATGTAAGGACTCGTCAATACCCAGACCTTTAAGGAGAACCGCTGCATCAGATTCCGCCTCCCAACCATTCATTTCGGCAAATTCGCCTTCAAGTTCAGCTGCGCGCATACCATCTTCTTCAGAGAAATCTGCTTTCAGATAAATGGCATCTTTTTCCTGTTTTACTTCATACAACCGTTCATGCCCCATCAGAACGGTATCGATCACGTTATATTCTTCATACGCAAAGTGGTCCTGCTTCAAAACAGCCATCCGTTCACCAGGAGATAGTGAAACATCGCCGGATTGCGGCTCTACTTCACCAGATAATACCTTGAGAAAGGTTGATTTTCCAGCACCATTCGCCCCGATTATGCCATAGCAGTTTCCGGGTGTGAACTTCAAATTGACATCTTCAAATAATTTTTTATCACCATATCGTAAACTGACATTTGTAACAGTTATCATGTGTTTTCTAATCCTCCAAAAAAAATAGTAATCATGGCTAGCTTACGGGATTTACCGGGTTTCGTCAATCGATAATGTGCATATAATAATCAGAGAACACGAAATATCAGAGAAACAACGGTAAAAATAAAAAATTAACTTGTATATTGACCATTTTTCGGATAAAGTTTATGGTAACATCTCACAGAAGATGTTTACGGGAAGTTAATCCTTTTCAAAAACATCCTCTTATTAGGAAAAAACATTTGCACAGTTTGGAATGGCTGGCTTCATTGCTCATATTTAATTGTTACTTTTTAATTAACATGAAGCCTAACGGAGGGGAAATTATGGAAGAGAGAACGATTTACTTTCTCTTTACAGACACAGGAACATATCTGGCCAGGGTGATTAATTATTGTACGAAACAATCACTTAACCATGTTTCCATTGCCTTTGATCACGAGTTGAAGGAAGTATACAGTTTTGGAAGGAAGCGGCCGCATAATCCATTTATAGGCGGGTTTGTTAAAGAAGATATCAACAGTGACTTCTTAAAGGACGCTGCCTGTGCCATTTATTCCTATACTTTATCAGATCATGAATGTGAAAAGGTCTTGCAGAATATCAAGGCAATCGAAGCACGAAAGCATCTGTATAAATATAATTTCCTCGGTCTATTTGGGGTACTGCTCCGGATTGAATTTGAACGGGAACATGCCTTGTTTTGTTCACAGTTTGTTGCGACCGTTCTACACAATGTGAAATCGTTTCAAGTAGAAAAACCCCATTGCTTGGTAACACCAGCCGACATTCGCAATCTTTCCGGATTACAATTAGTTTATGAAGGCAAACTTGGAGATTACCCAAAATGTATGGAAAATGCCAAACACCAATTAGTGCAAGAAGCACAGCCATTGGCAAAGCAATCATTTATATATTTTTTGTCTGAAAAAGTAAAGCAGTTCGTTGTAAAATAAGGGATCATCTGTTATTGGATGATCCCTTATTTAATGTCTTGATTAGCCCCGACCCCGGCGATCAGTGTCTTTAATCAATTCCCAGTGTTTCATAAGGGACTTTGATTTTGAAGGCTAAATCGTTTGCTCCCAAATCAAATCGTTCAATGCTGACCTGAAAGTTACTCTTGATATCCATTTTGTCGATAGCAACATAAACCTCTTCATTTTTTGGATCGATCGTTACCCACTCTGGCATTGGCAGATACTGCTTCATGTATTCCATTATTTTCTTGTTGGGCAATTCCAGCATCCCGACCGATATGGATCGCAGTTTCAAAACAGCATTCCCATTGTCTTGAACAATTGGTTCCAGATGGACAGAAAGTGGTACGGTTGAAGAAAATACTGGCAGTTCACCAATTAAATGAACATCATTCTCCAGAGAAACTTTATAATGGTGGTCTGCATCATTTAATAATTGATCAATATAAGCATTGACTAATTCATTCAGGTTCTCTTTTGTGGTACGAACAACAAATTCAGAACTTTTTTGGTCATAATTCCCCTCTGATTGTGGGGCAGGTGTTGATGACACAGGCCAGAAAATTAATAGCAGTAATATGACAATAATGGCGATGTCAAAGATAAGCAAGCCAAAAAATAGTCGTTTCCATTTCCCTCCAGGTTGTTCGGTATTTCTTCTTTCCGTGATAGCAGTTCACCTCGCTTATTAAAATCAATTGGTACTCATTAGCTTTCCCAAATCGTTAGGTTGCATGTTCTGGTTGCAGGTATTCTAATACTCGTTTCGCAATGCGTTTGTAACCAAGTGTGTTGGGATGAAAATTATCATCCGCAAATAAGTTGGTATCTGAATCCTCGAATAAATCTATTGTCGGTATAAATGTTGCATTTTCATACTCTCTGGATATTTTTTCTCCAGTAGTATTCCAATCTTTCACAATTGTACCAAGTTCTTTGATATCTGGAAAGTATTGCTCAAATGGATTATAAAAGCCAATCAGATAGATATTTGCATCTGGATTCAGGTCATTTATTTTATCAAAAATTTTAATTAACCGCTGCTCATAATTTAATCGCTCTTCGTTGAAATCTGCATATGACAGGTCCGTGATATTTTCCTTTAAAATCTTCATGATATCATTTGCACCAATCGTGATCGTGACAATATCCGCATCTTTAATGGAATTGGATATTTCCGGGATATCCAGGCGTTTTAGTAGCTGATCTGACCGGTTTCCCCGTTTACCGTAGTTATCGAATTCCGCCACATGTTTCTTTTGGTTAATCGTATTATCCAGGATACCGACATATCCACCACCATCTGTCGTATCGCCAACTCCCTCGGTTAATGAGTCCCCAATAGATACAACGTGGACTTCGTTATTGGTGAAATAATTGATCGTGTTTTGTACGGTGTCTTCCAGAAACGCCTTGATACTGGTTTTATCATCTTCTTTTTTTGTGTCTTGTTCCGATTTTTCTTTTTGATCCTGCTTGGAATCATGTTTTTCTTGTTTTTTATCGGCTGTCTGTTGCTCAGAAGAGTGGTCCTGGACATCTTGAATCGTTTTTTCCACTTGGTGAGCTTGACTATAATAAATAAAAAAGCCTCCTGCACCGATAATGACAAGTAAAATAACAAAAATAACTGCAAACTTCCTCAAATTTATCACACCAATACGAAAATAGTTCTATTATACTGTATGCAAGAAATGAAATGAATCAGAACAAATGCGAAAAGGGTGCATAATAGTATATGTTTACCCGTTTATCTTGGCTAGTATATCATGTTTTTATCATTGATTTGGCATGTTATAAAATTGTAATAATAAGACAGGGGGACTCCTGCTAAAATCATCCATATCTAGTGGAACACACACAGAAGCCATTATTTCTTGCAGGTTGTGATTATGATTATAGCATACATGTTTTGTCGCGAAAATGATGTAAAAAAAGAAGGCCGTACCCATATAGGGTCAGCCTTCAAAACCTTAAAAAATTGTTATACCTCAACAGTTAGTTGTTCGGATGTGTTGTTGCGTAAACGTATAAATGTTTCATTGGGGTTTAATCCGGTGATAACCGTAATTCCGCAAGCTTTTGCATGTTCCAGTGTTGGATCGGTTTCATCCGGTTGTTCTATCCACAGGATCTTTCCTTGTGCATTAATAAACTGTTCCAGCGTGCTGGCAGGGACAGGTCCTTTTTTCAGCCAAGCTGCATCAATTGTATCCGGCGCTTGGGTCTGTTCATTTACTTCGACGATTTGGAATCCATGCTGTTGTAATTGCTGTAATTCCTGTTTGCTATGATCTTGACCAATTACTGCGATTACTTTTTGTCTTATCGCACCAGCTTCACGGGAAAAAGGGGATGAAAGCAGCCATTTAATGGCATCATTCCCGGAAGATTGGATAGTTGGCTTTGTATCGGTAGCTTTGGCAATAGCCTGATCCAAATCAATTAAAATATCATCCACATTTTCGACCCCGATAGCAAGGCGGACAAGTTCTTCGGATACACCGCTTTTTTCCAAGTCTTCCGCACTTAATTGCTGATGGGTTGTGGATGCAGGATGAATAATCAGTGATTTCGAATCCCCGACATTCGCGACATGTGACCAGATCGAAATATTGTCAATCAATTTCCTTCCTGCTTCCCTGCCACCTTGAATACCGAACGTGATGATGGAACCAAAACCGTGTTGCAAATATTTTTTAGCCAATGAATGGGAAGGGTGGTTTTCCAATCCAGGATAGTTGACCCATTCCACAGCTGGATGCGCCTTGAGGTATGCGGCGACTTCTTGCGCATTTTGATTATGACGTTCGACACGCAAATGTAAGGTTTCCAGTCCTTGCAATAGTAAAAAGGCATTAATGGGACTTAGGCATGCTCCGATATCCCTCAGTAATTGCGCCCGTAATTTTGTTGCGAAGGCAGCCGGAGCCAAGTCTGCATAGCGGAGGCCGTGATAGCTCTCATCCGGTTCGGTAAACCCGGGGAATTTTTCGTTGTCCCAATTAAATCGTCCACCATCGACAACAACACCACCAATGGAATTTCCGTGGCCACCGATCCATTTGGTAGCAGAATGGATCACAATGTCGGCTCCCCATGTTAAGGGCTTTGCGCAATACGGGGTAGCAAACGTGTTGTCCACAATTAACGGGATATGATGTTCGTGGGCGATGCTGGCAATTTCCTCCACATCAAGCACATTCAGACTCGGATTGGTAATAATTTCTCCATAAATTGCTTTCGTTTTTGTTGTTATCGCGGAACGAATGGCATCAAGGTCTGTCCCGTCAACAAATTTCACCTTAATTCCATAACGGGGCAAAGTGGTGGAAAACAAATTATAGGTTCCGCCGTACAAGTTGCTGTCGGCAATAATTTCGTCACCGGCACCAGCCAGATTCAGAATAGCTAATGTAATTGCTGCCATGCCGGATGAGGTGGCAACTGCTGCTGATCCATCTTCCAACTGGGCGACTCGTTCTTCAAAAACAGCACACGTTGGATTGCCAAGTCGTGTGTAGATATTGCCTGGTTCAGCTAATGCAAATAAGTTTTGCGCATGTTCCGTATCGTTAAATACGTAGGAAGTCGTCTGGTAGATCGGAACACTGCGAGATCCTGTTGTTGGATCTGGTTCCTGCCCTGCATGAAGCAACAATGTTTCTAAATCGTGCGAATGAAAGTTTGACATCAATGATTCCTCCTTAGGTAGTTGGGTGACTGATTATTTCAGCCAATGCTTTAATTCTGTAAGGATTGCTTGTATCACAGTATAGCAATGACTTTGATCGAGCGTTGCAATTGACGTGGGGGGATACGAAAAAACGCCCTTCCTTAAGAAGAGGGCGGATAAGAACGTTCCTCCTCTTATCTTCCAGATCGACAAGGACCTGTAGGATGTAGCACCTTTCATGACTGCTTTTTAGCCTGATGGTTGCCGGGTTTCGCAGGGCCTAATCCCTCCACCGCTCTTGATAAGAGATATAAAAAGGTTTTGAAAAATTTAATTTAATAAAAAGTATAAACCTGAGTAGTGTCATCTGTCAACTGTTATTTTGGGAATTATCATGGCTCATTAGCGAAATCGCTTTGCTGTCTTTGTCCCGACTTAGCGGGTTCCTCTCCCGCCCCGGAGCGTACTCTACCGACTTCGCGAGTCCCTCCCGTCCTGCTTGCAGCTCCTCTAAAATCTTAACAAGGAGGGGATTCAGTTTAGCGAAAAAAGTGTGTCAATAATTCAGAAAACACTTTCGAATATTGGTATTTTCCGATATCATGGATGTAAAGAAAGAAAGCGCATAAAGGGGAGAGGAATATGGCTAAGCGATTTAAACATTTGGAAACATCTGTCATACATGATGGTTATGATGCAAAAGATATGTTGGGAAGTTTAACACCACCATTATTTCAAACATCAACTTTTACATTTGCAACTGCTGAACAAGGGGAACGCCGATTCTCCGGGGATGAGGAGGGCTATATTTATTCACGAATTGGCAATCCGACTGTAACGGCATTGGAGGAACGAATGGCCGCGTTAGAACATGGGGAGCGGGGGCTGGCATTTGGCTCCGGGATGGCTGCTGTATCGGCAGTTTTGATTGCATTAACCAAGGCTAATGATCATATTGTCTGTTCATCCGGGCTGTATGGGTGTACATTTGACCTGTTAAGCATGATGGAGGAAAAATACGTGATAACCCATAGCCTTTCCAACATGAATTCCGCTGATGAGTTGCGAAAATGTATCAAACCGGAAACGGCCTGTATTTATGTGGAAACGCCGATTAATCCAACCATGAAGTTGATTGACCTGGCAATGGTTGCAAAAGTAGCCAAGGAATTTGCGATCCCGGTTGTCGTTGATAATACGTTTTGTTCGCCATATATACAGCGCCCGCTTGATTTGGGATGTGATATTGTTGTTCACAGTGCTACTAAATATATCGGTGGTCATGGGGACGTTATAGCTGGTCTTGTTGTTGGATCCAAAGACTTTTTGGATACTGTACAAATGTCCACCCAAAAGGATATCGGCGGTATTATTTCACCGTTTGATGCATGGCTGTTAATTCGTGGGCTTAAAACGTTGCCAGTTCGCCTTGATCGGCATTGTGATAATGCTGAACAAATTTTTACCAAGCTTAAAGACCATCCAAAAGTCGCGAGCATTTATTACCCGGGTGATCAAGCAAATCCATCTTATGCCATTATGGAAAAACAGATGAAACGCGGTGGCGGTATGATCTCCTTTGAAATAAAGGGAACAAAACAGGATGCACAAGCGATGTTAAATGCTTTATCATTTGTGAAAATCGCCGTTAGTCTGGGTGATGCCGAGACACTTATTGAACATCCGGCTACTATGACACATGCGGTTATCCCGGAAGCATTCAGATTGGAAATGGGAATAACCGATCAGCTTATACGTTTGTCTGTTGGATTGGAAAAATGGGAAGACGTTTGGGATGATCTCAAACAGGCGCTGGATAAAATATAGGGGGCAGTCCCTTGCCGCTTTAATGTATTAAAGTGGTGGGGCTGACCCTTTTTGTTACCCCCTTTGTTTTTTCTTGGCACTGGTATACAATAGTAATTTAGAATGCACGGATGATATACATATTGCTTACAAATGATAAAGTAAAATGCGTTTGCTTTTTGAGAGGAGAAACTGACATGGTGTTCATGCCATACTTAGTGGCTATAATAATGATTGTTAATATTGCGCTGGCCTTTACGATCATTTTCCTGGAACGCAAGGATGCACAGTCCACATGGGCATGGCTGATGGTCTTGTTATTTATTCCGATTGCTGGCTTTATTTTGTATTTGATATTTGGAAGAAACATAAGCAAACAACGGATATTCACATGGGATACCAAGAGCAGGCTGGGAGTAAAGAAATCTGTAGAAGCCCAGTTAACGGCATTGGAGGAAAATCGGTTTGTCTTTAAGAACCCCGCCATTGTCGCGTACAAAGATTTATATTTTTTACATTTGCGAAATGATGATGCTATTTTCACCCAGGATAATCATGTGGAAATTTTCACCGATGGAAAGGAGAAATTTACTGCACTTATTGACGATATCGAAAAAGCGACCGATCATATTCATTTATTGTATTATATTATTCGTTATGATCAGCTTGGTAAACGTATTGCTGATTGCCTGGTGAAGAAAGCGAAGGCCGGGGTAGAGGTTCGCGTGCTTTATGATGATATGGGTTCCCGCCGCTTAAGCAGGAAGTTTGTTAAGCGGATTCGCAGGGCAGGTGGACAAGTGGAAGCATTTTTTCCGTCAAAGATTCCCAAAGTCAATTTTAAACTTAATTATCGCAACCACCGGAAACTGGCCATTATTGATGGACAAATTGGCTATATCGGCGGGTTTAATATTGGGGATGAATACCTCGGCAAGGCAAAAAAATTTGGCTATTGGCGGGATACCCATTTACGGGTGACGGGGGATGCAGTGAAGAATATGCAAACCCGGTTTATTCTTGATTGGAATCAGGCATCACGGAATGATATTTTATATGACAAACGGTATTATGCGGCGGAACCTAATGGAGATGTTGGCATTCAAATTGTTTCCAGCGGTCCTGATTCGGATTGGGAGCAAATTAAGAATGGTTATATTAAAATGATCTTATCGGCAAAACACTATGTCTATATTCAAACTCCTTACTTCATTCCCGATGAAAGTTTGCGTGATGCATTAAGAATCGCCGCTTTATCTGGTGTGAATGTGCGGATCATGATCCCGAACAAGCCGGACCATCCGTTTGTTTATTGGGCAACACTATCGTATATCGGGGATTTATTGAATGCTGGTGCAGAAGTATTTATTTACCAACATGGGTTTCTTCATGCCAAAATGATTATCGTCGATGGTGAAATCTCCTCTGTCGGGACCGCCAACATCGATGTCCGCAGCTTCCGGCTCAATTTTGAAGTGAATGCCTTCTTATATGATACGGGTATTGCTGAAAAGTTGGTAGCAGCATTTGAGTACGACATCTCCCTGTCAACGCAAATGACGAAAAAACTATATGAAAAGCGTTCATTGGGTATTCGGTTTAAAGAGTCGTTATCCAGGTTGTTGTCGCCGATATTGTAAAAAAATACAAATGTCTGTTATGAACTTGATAGAACTTGATAAAAATTGAATCTGTTACGTTAAAAAGGAGAATGCATCATGGAAAGTAAACCGTGTTCCAATTCATTAGCAGTAAAAACGTCACATGTCTTACCACCAGATACAAATAATCATGGGACATTGTTTGGTGGCAAATTAATGGCACATATTGATGATGTGGCAGCAATTGCAGCTGTTCGTCATTGCCGATTACCTGTTGTAACAGCGTCCACGGACTCCGTTGACTTTTTGGAACCTGTTAAAGAAGGTGACTCGATTTGTGTCGAGGCGTTTGTCACTTGGACCCATAATACCTCGATGGAAGTCTTCGTCAAAGCCGTGATGGAAGAATTAGTAACAGGAAAACGCAGCGTTTGTGCCACGGCATTTACAACATTTGTCGCGGTCGATCGCAATGGACACCCAGTACCTATACCAAGTGTCTACCCGGAAACGGAACAAGAAAAATATCTGCATGAAGGTGCGCCTGAACGTGCCAAACATCGGAAACAAAGACGAGGCTTCTCCAAAGAAATGGCGAAAAACTTTGGCACCGCGTATCCTTGGGGGAAATAGGAAAAGCCTTTTTGCTATGAAAAGGGCAGCTAAACCGGGCATGCTCCACACCAACCCGTGCATCCTCACCGGTGTCCAGTGAAGTTGCCCATGATCATAGTTTTGTGCTGGAATATACCTTTTAGAAACCGATTAAAATCAACAGATCCCATCGTCCAGAATAATAAATAATTTGTACTGATGTAAAGAATATATTAAAATAGTACAGTGTAACACAGTAACATAGAAGCCAATTTGACAGGGCTTCTTTTCTATTTAAATTGGTTGCGGTTTTCGTCATTACCATTACCTGTCCACTTAAACAGGATGAACCTGAAAATGGCATATGTTTTTTGAAAAATGATTACGGGAACGGAAAAGAAAGATATGTTTTAAAGGGTTTTTAAAGATTGAAGGGAGAATATTGCATGGACACCATTCAAACGTTGGTAGAGAATGTGAACGACAACTTTTTGACGTATATTCTTATTGTTGTCTTACTCGGATTAGGCTTGTGGTTCACGATTAAAACGGATTTTGTCCAATTCAAAATGATTCCCGAAATGTTCCGGGTTATTTTTGATAAACGGACGGTTAGTGCGGATGGGAAAAAAGGGACATCTTCCTTTCAGGCATTTGCAATTAGTGCCGCAGCAAGGGTAGGGACCGGGAACCTTGCCGGTGTAGCATCTGCGGTAGCGCTAGGTGGACCTGGTGCCGTGTTTTGGATGTGGCTGGTTGCTTTATTGGGATCGGCGTCTGCCTTTGTGGAAAGTACGTTGGCACAGTTCTATAAGGTGCCCGAAGCGAATCAATATCGCGGGGGACCTGCTTATTACATAGAAAAGGGGCTCAATAACCGCTGGCTGGCGATTGCCTTTGCTATAATTATCACATTCACCTATGGGCTTTTTTTTAATTCTGTACAATCCAATACAATTGGGCTTGCTTTTTCTGGAGGATTTAACTTTGACAATAGGCTAATGGCCATTATTCTTGCCTTGCTGACCGCGATTGTCATCTTTGGCGGGTTGAAAAGCATTGCTAATGTCACCCAATACATTGTTCCGGTGATGGCTGTTGTTTATATTATCCTGGCACTTTTTGTTTTGGTGGCTAATATAACTGCGATTCCGGGTATGATTGCATTAATTGTGGAAAATGCGTTTGGTATTCGTGAAATAGCCGGTGGCGGATTTGGTGCTGCCATTATGTTGGGAATTAAGCGTGGCTTGTTCTCCAATGAAGCCGGTATGGGTAGTGCACCGAATGCGGCAGCAACTGCAGAGGTTTCCCACCCGGCAAAACAGGGCTTAATTCAGGCCTTGGGCGTCTTTTTCGACACGATTTTAATTTGTAGTGCGACCGCATTTATTATTATCTTGGCTGGTGGCTATGAGGGAAGTCAATTAGACGGGATTCAAATAACCCAAAATGCGGTTCAGTCTCAAGTGGGTGAATGGGGGGCTATCTTCATTGGTATTGCCATCTTTCTGTTTGCCTATAGTTCGATTCTCGGAAATTATTATTACGGGGAAAATAATATCGGTTATATCAAAAATAGTAAAGTAGGCTTGTTTATATACCGGATTGCCGTTATCTTGATGGTTGCCTTTGGTACGGTTGCATCATTTGATTTTGTTTGGGCACTTGCCGATCTGTCTATGACAATTATGGCTTTGGTTAACCTCTATGCTGTTGCCAAATTGTTCAAGATTGCCAACCGCGTTCTGAAAGATTACCGCGAGCAGCGCAAAGCAGGCAAGGACCCAGTATTTTATCGTGATGTTTTAGAGGATGATACTGGTGTCGAATTCTGGGATCGGGAAACCGCCTCGCATGCGGATAAATAGACTTATAAAGTGGAACTTCATGCAGTGGGGGAATCACAGCTCGTTAATGCATGATAAACTGCTCACCTGACAGTGGGCAAGTTTATGGCCGTGATTGGATTCTTCCTATCTATGGCATGGTTAAATATGGACAAGCTGAGTTTGATACGCAATCAAACTCAGCTTATTTGTCAGATATAACACCTGTCAAAATAGTTTTTAAGTATTGGAAATTTTAGCAATCATTATTATTCACCGTTTCACCATCCTCCCTATCTATGAAACAATCCGATTTTTCTGCGAGTCCTAGGTCATGGGTGATAAGAATAACACCACAACCTTTTTTTCGGTTCATTTCCTGCAAGAGTGTGAATATCATCTTCCCTGTTTCAGTATCCAGGTTTCCCGTTGGTTCGTCAGCTAGCAACCAATCTGGTTCGTGTACCAATGCACGAGCAATAGCCACACGCTGCTTTTCTCCTCCCGATAATTGGAACGAGAGCGAATTCATTTCCGGTTAATTTCTACACTCGCCAACATTTCCTTCGCCCGGTTGATCTTGTTATATATTTTTTACACAAATTACTGACTATAATAAAAGTTGAAAGGAAGGGAACGGATGATAGTAAGGGTGGGGAAAAAGCATACAGAAAAGTGGTGTGTTGCTGAATGCTGATATAAACGGGACAGCAAGCATTTTAAAAAAAGTAGTTCCGAATGCGTTTGCAAACATAAATAGCGGCGGTGTCCCCGCCACATGTAGTCAATGTACATTAGTATACACCCGGAAACTCGTGAATTATAACCTAAGGATTTTAGTCATGAGAGGTCCATTTACATATTTTGAAGATGCATTATAGACCTGTATGTATAGTTTACACTACATTATGTATATGATACTCTACAATAGAGGTGAGGATAAACTTGAAAAAGACGGTGGTTAAAAACAACGTAAGGTATTTAAGACGTAAAGCCGATTTAACACAAGAGGAATTGGCCGATCAGGTAGGGGTGCATAGACAAACCATTATTTCTATAGAAAAACAAAAATATGAACCTAAGATTGGAGTGGTGTTAGCTATAGCGTCAATTGTAAATGAGCCGGTGGAAAAGGTGTTTTTTTTGGAATAATAAGTTTGGGAGTGAGATGGATGCGAGCCAAAAAGTGGATGATACTTCTTTTTTATTTATTACTTCTGTTCGAGTTTATTTACATGGGTTATTCAAAACTTATGAATAATAATAATTCCTGGGTTTTTTGGGGATTACTTTCAATCGCTGCGATTTATCAAATTATAAGGTTTTTAATAAAGAAAAAGGATGAGAGTTGGAATTCGGGTTATGTCATTGCAGACCACAGAATTATACGTCAAATATTAGTATCTCTTGCTTTATCATTTGTTTTTATTTTAGTTTTCTTGGTGATTGGAACGGTAGGTCTGTATACTGGTTTTATTGTAGGGAATCCAATCAATGTTATGGTTGCAGCAATTATTTTTAGTATGCTTGTTTTCATGGTATCCCAAATTGTGCAACAGTTTATCAATTAAACATTTTTAATTGGTTTCATACCTAGTTATCTACTGATTCCAACCGTTTGGAGAATGTAGTAGCACCACTGGGAATCACTAGCCCTGATTAGAGGTATCCACTTTTCGATTTTTTCTTTGGGATGGCCTAAATCACATAAAAATTACGATATTTAGCTATGTAGATTTCTTGTTAGAAAAGAGGCTGGGACAAAACTCCAGTAAATAAAAATTAAGGCGTAGGAGCTTACACTAAAAAAAGTGTAGGCCCCACGCCTTTTTTGACATTATTTTAGTAAACAAAAAGGACACCCTTTG
>NZ_JBFNXI010000008.1:0-122734 GCF_040812445.1 Lentibacillus sp. L22
TACACTTTTTTTAGTGTAAGCTCCTACGCCTTAATTTTTATTTACTGGAGTTTTGTCCCAGCCTCATCTTTGACATCCGGAAACCATTATTTTCCTCTGTTGATTTTACAAATTTGAACTGGGTTAAACCTTTCAAAATAGCATTTCATCAAGATGACTAATTCCTTAAACATGCTATAATAGAGATAAATATTAGAAAAAAGGAGGCTCTAAAAATGCATGAAGATATTCAACTAGTTTTAACAGAAATAAATAAATTAAACAGTAAGTTCGATTCACAAGAAGGTAAGCTAGATTCCCTTGAAAAACGGTTTGACGTCCAAGAAAATAGGTTTGACTCGCTCGAGAAACGTTTCGATACCCAGGAGGATAAATTCGATTCACTCGAGAAACGTTTCGATACCCAAGAGGATAAATTCGATTCACTTGAAAAACGTTTTGATGCCCAGGAGGATAGATTTGACGCAATCGATAATCGTTTTGATGTCCAAGACGATAGGTTTGATGCAATTGACAATCGTCTTGATGCTCAGGATGGCAAGTTTGACAAAATTGATAGTCGTTTTAATGCCCAGGATAGCAAATTTGACGCAATTGAAACGAAAATGGATTCACTCGAGAAAACAATGAATAGCGGCTTTAAAAATCTTAAGGAAGAAATGGCAATGAATCATTCACTCCTCAAAACAAATCATAGTATGGAATATAACCTTCTTAGACAAGTCCATCACGATGTTAAATATACAAAAGATCAGGTTGGCAAAAATACAGAATTAAAGGCGGATGTGGATACACTAAAGGAGACGGTTTCTGACATGCAATCTGATATCAAATTACTTAAAAGAGTAACTACAACACAGCAATAATCCTCCATTCATTTGACATACAAAAGCCCCGTCATGATATTTAACCAAGATGGGGCTTTTATATTTACATTAGCCTTCTAACAATAAATCATATGGGTCTTCTAACATCTGTTTAATGCGTACCAGGAATTGTACGGCTTCCGCGCCATCCACAACACGGTGGTCATAGGATAGGGCAAGATACATCATTGGCCGCACTTCAATGGAACCATCCGGCATTGCCATTGGTCGTTTTATAATGTTATGCATTCCCAAGATACCTACCTGTGGTGCATTTAGAATCGGTGTTGACATCATCGATCCGAATGTACCGCCATTTGTGATTGTGAATGTACCACCTTGTAAGTCTTTTAATGACAGTTCTTTATTTTTGGCCTTCACACTGAGTTCACCAATCGCACGTTCAACACCAGCGAAATCAAGACGATCGGCATCACGAACAACTGGTACGACCAATCCCTCTTCTGTTGATACAGCAATTCCGATATCGTAAAACTTCTTCAATACCAGTTCATTGCCTTGAATTTCCGAGTTGATTTCCGGAAATTCTTTTAGTGCCCCAACAACTGCTTTGGTAAAGAATGACATAAAGCCAAGTTTAACATCATGTTTTTTGATGAAGTTCTCTTTCCGTTCACTACGCAATTTCATCACTGCGGTCATATCGACTTCATTAAAAGTTGTCAACATGGCAGTTTCATGCTGTACAGCAACAAGATTCTTGGCAATCGTTTGGCGACGTCTGGATAGCTTGATGCGCTCAACAGGCTTGTCAAATTCCGTCTTTTCGGATTGCTTTGTTGCTTCTTGTTTGGTCGGCTTTTGCTCTTGTTTTGGCTCATTTTCAGCCTTGGCTGCTGCTTCAACATCTTCCGGACGAACCCGGCCCAATGGATCGCGAGTACTAACCTGGCTCAAATCAATGTTTAATTCACGCGCGCGTTTTCTAGCTGCAGGTGAAGCAACCACATCTTGTTTGTTGTCATCTGCCTGTTGATCTTTTTGTGGTTCCGCTTGTTTTGGTGCCTCTTGTTTTGATTCTTCCTGTTTTGGCTGTTCATCTGCTTTCGCTTTGTCTTTTGTTTCGGATGAAGACGTATCTCCAGAAGCTTCCCCATTTTCGTCAACTTTGGCGATCACATCTCCAACTTCGACATCATCACCTTCATTGGCGACGATTTCGGTAAGTACCCCAGCGGAATCAGCATTAACCTCCACGTTTACTTTATCTGTCTCCAGTTCAACAACGGCGTCACCTTTTTCAATCTTGTCACCTTTTTTTACTAACCATTCGGCGATTGTTCCTTCTGTAATGGATTCTGCCAGCTCCGGTATTTTAATCTCTTTCACGGGTATCTCCTCCTTGTGGTTCTCTTATTGCTTCTTGGACGACTTGGTTTTGTTCAGTTTTATGCACATTGGGTTCTCCAACTGCTGGAGCAGAACGGTTTGGACGACCAACATATCGGATGGACTGGCCTTCTTTCACCAATTCTTTCAGATATTCAACAACAATGACCCAGGCACCCATATTTTGCGGTTCTTCCTGGACCCAAACGATTTCTTCCAGGTTAGGCAGCTGCTCCAGTTCTTTCACCAATTCTTTTTTTGGAAATGGATAGATTTGCTCCAATCGCAACACACGGAGCCAGTCAAATGAGTTTTCAGATTTATCGATTGCGTCCTCAATGTCGACCATGACTTTTCCGCTGCCGATCAGTAGTCGTTTAGCATTTTTCTTGCTTACTTTCAAATTAGGCTGTGACCGAAGCGGCTGGAATTTCCCCTCTGTAAATTCCTTTGCTTCTGATGCAACACGCTGATTTCTTAATAAACTTTTTGGTGTCATTAAAATCAATGGTCTAGCTTCCTCACGCCCACGCATCGCTGCTTGACGACGGATTAAATGGAAAAATTGTGCCGATGATGTCACGTTGGCGACAATCATATTATTTTCTGCAGCCAGTTGCAGAAAACGTTCCAATCGTGCACTGGAGTGTTCTGGACCTTGACCTTCATAGCCATGCGGCAGAAGGACAACCATGTTTGATTTCTCGCCCCATTTAGCACGGGAGGCGGAAATAAACTGGTCAAAGATCACTTGTGCGGCATTCGCAAAATCGCCAAATTGTGCTTCCCATAAGACCAATGTGTTTGGTGATTGAACGCTGTAGCCATATTCAAAGCCCAATACGCCAGCTTCTGAAAGTGGACTGTTACGAATATCAAATGATGCCTTTGCCTCATCCAAACCATGCATTAAGCAATACGAATCACGTTTTTCGACATCATGCAATACAACATGACGGTGTGCAAATGTTCCACGCTCGGAGTCCTGACCGGTCAAGCGAATTGGAATACCGTCCTTTAAAATGGAGGCATAGGCCAATGCTTCCCCGGCACCCCAGTCGACCTTATTTCCTTTATCCAGCATGCTCTCACGCCGCTTTAAGATTTTCTCCAACTTCTTAAAGCCAGTAAACCCCTCTGGACGTTTTAGCAACCCTTCATTTAATTCCTTTAATTGGTCAAGTGGAACTGCCGTTTCAAAGCGGTCAATACCATTGGTCAGTGCTTTTGGCATGCTTTTTGCTTCTGCATGGCCATTATCATTTTCTTTCATACCTTCAAAGATATCCCGCAAATCACCTTGTACTTTTTCTTTCATTTGCGACAAGGCATTGTCTTCCAAAACACCTTCTTCTTGCAGAGCATTCGCAAACACAGTAGCAACAGTCGGATGTTTATCAATCTCCTGATAAAGCTGCGGCTGGGTTGTTCTTGGTTCATCCATTTCATTATGGCCATAGCGGCGGTAACCTACCAAATCAATTAAAAAGTCTTTATGGAATGTTTTCCGATATTCATAGGCAAAGTTCATAGCTGAAATACAGGCAATCGGATCGTCGGCATTAACATGAATGATCGGGATCTCAAACCCTTTTGCCAAATCACTTGCATAACGAGTAGAACGTCCGTCTTTTTGATCAGTCGTATATCCGACAAGGTTGTTGGTAATTAAATGCAAGGTTCCACCAGTTCGATAACCTGGCAATCCGCTCAGATTTAAAGATTCCGCAACGACACCTTCTCCAATAAAAGCGGCATCCCCATGAATTAACACATTAAATGCTTTGTCCAAGTCTTGTTTTGGATAACCCCTTTCACTCCGATCGTCTTGTGCCGCTCTGGTAATCCCTTGAACAACCGAATTGACAAATTCCAAGTGGGACGGGTTATTTGCCAATGTAATGCGTGTCGACTCGTCGTCACCGTCTCTGACCTCCGTTGTTGCTCCCAAATGATACTTCACATCACCAGTCCAGCCATAGTTAATCCCCATCGATCCTTCAGATGGAATTAACTCCTTGTCTGGTGAATGGTGAAACTCGGAAAATATTTTGTCATATGGTTTTCCCAATATATGTGACAAAACACTCAGTCGGCCGCGGTGTGCCATCCCCATCATAATATGATCAATTTTTTCATCTGTCGCATGCTTGACGACCTGATCAAGCATCGGAATCATTACTTCCAGTCCTTCGATGGAAAAACGTTTTTGCCCAACAAACGTTTTTTGTAAAAATTCCTCAAAACCTTCTACATGTGCAAGCCGTTCCAATAGTTGTTTCTTTTCCTCAGCGGATAACGATAATAAGAGATCTCCTGATTCGATACGTTCCAGCAACCATTTTCGTTCGTCATCATTATTTACGTGATCATATTCAAACGTGATCGTACCGGAATAATATTTCTTTAATTGTTCAACGACATCAAGTCCATTCTCGATGTGGCCCGGTGCATCTTCCCATAACCAGGAGGCAGGAATACCTTTTAAATCTTCCTCTGTTAATCCGTACGACTCTGGCTCTACAAGTTCTGACTTACGTTTTCTACTTCTTCCGACTGGATAAATGTCGGCTTCCAAATGACCGTAACGACGAATAGCCTCCACAAGTTTCATTGCCGAGGTCAATTTTTTAACGTCATTAATGGAAGTTGAAGCTTGTGATATCGGTGCAGCACCATTGGTATGATGCGGCAATTCGGGAGCTCCATATTGATCAAACATTTCTTTTAAAGATGCATCAATTGCTTCCGGATCCTCTTTGTATATCTCATATTGTTCTTCAATATACCCTAAGTTTGGTCCAAAAAATTCTCCCCAGAATCTTTCATGAGATTCTTCACTTTGTGCCACGTTAATATACCCCCATTAGCAGTTAACTGTACCGTTAAACAACGGTATTTTCAAATTCCGTATCCATTATAGACCGGTCAGGTGACTACATCAACTAATATACCCTATTTTATGAGGTAAAACAACATCAGTTCCAAAGTGAAATAGGAGTTATGATATTTGTAAAATAATGAATTTATTGCATAGTAAATTAAATTAGCTGTGCGCAACTTTTAAAATGTAAATACTGACAGGACTTTCATATCTTTTTTTCTTATGGTTCACATCCGGGAAATTTTTCGCTATAATTAGGTTATAATCTAGGAAGAGGAGTCTGTTACATAAAAAAGGAGGCACCACACATGAAGTTGGCATTATTAATGGGGGTTGTTGTTACATTTATCATATCTATTTTCACTGCGGGATATGATGCAAAAGCAGGAAAGCCCAGAAAACAATAGTCAAATTAATGAAAGCTGCTCCATTCAACATGGAACAGCTTTTTAATTATACTGCACAGTTCCGCTTGTGCCGAAATTTCAACACGAGGGGAACCAGTTTATTTTTAATGCAAACCGTAAAAACCCTGTTGTCGCAATGCTTCATAAACGATAATCGCCGCTGTGTTTGATAAATTAAGCGAGCGAACCTTATCGGAATTAGACATATGAATACGCAAACAATGGTCTTCTTTTCCCACTAACAAACTTTTTGGAATACCAGTCGTTTCCCTGCCAAACACGAAAAACAATTCTGTATCCGGGTCGCTAAAATCGAAGTCCGTGTAATATTTTGTTCCAAAGTTCTCAATATAATAAAATTCACCATTTGGATATTCGGCATAGAAGGAGTCCATCGAATCATGTTCACGTACATCAACATGTTGCCAATAATCGAGCCCTGCCCTGCGTACCATTTTATCGTTCGTTGAAAACCCTAGTGGATGGATTAAATGAAGTGTTGCATTCGTTGCCAGACATGTTCTGGCAATATTTCCGGTATTTGCTGGAATTTCTGGTTGATACAAAACGACATGTAAACTCACAATTTCTCTTCTCCTTATATAATGTGTTCAAAAGGAGGATAAAAAGGACCGAGAAGTTCAAGGCGACGTAGCTTTGAGCACCGGAGTGTACAAAAAGGTACATGAGGAGCGGAAAAGCAAGCCAACGAACTTCTTCAAAGGAAGGCCGACTAAAAACGGGCTTGCGCTCAGGCGTCGGCATACCCCTTTTTGCAGGGGCACGTCATTTTTACCGGACTTTTTGAACATCCTTATTTTTTATAAATACGAAGAATAGTATACCACTACTCACCAATACGGAAAAACTTATAGGTGATATTGGGCGTCCAAGCGGTTGAATCCTCGTAGGACCAGTAACGATTGCGCGAATTCTCGGTATGGGCATTGACCAGTGGCATGCCGTATGCATCTTTGGCGACCACAATCGTGTTATGATCGAACCTGCCATCCCCTTCAAAATCGTAACAAATCACATCACCAGGTATTAACTCATCGGCTGATTCCAGTTCCCTGCCTTTCAATCCCTGTGTTGAGCCGCTCAAATACCAACGGAGGGCATGAGCTACTGCCCAACTATAGCTCCAATTATCGTTTTGATACCACCAGCCTTTTCCCCTGTTTGGGGCACCACGCATTGGAGCACCACCGGCATACAGACATTGTGAAATATAATTCGTGCAGTCGACCTGAAATTTACGAAACGCCGGATTATAATCGTTCCACCACCGCTCCGCATACTTTACCGCAGCAAGACGATCATAGTTAAAACGATATCCGGCAGTGTCATGAAAATCTGCAAGCTCCGAAGAAATACTTTCAACATGTTTTTCCGGTTGTACATCAAGCTTAATATGTTCAATCTGTTCATTACGCACGCGGAATTTTAGTGGGAGAACATGCTCTTCCTGATAAAAATAACCCTTTTGTTTCATTAAAAAGGATAAGTGCAGGAGGTATTGAAAGGTAGATTGCTGATCGTACCGTAATTCCTCGAATACATGTCCGTCCCCCCGAATTTGGGTTATTTCCACGCCGCGATCTTGACATAATGCTTTTTTTCTTTCCCACCATTTTTCACGACCAGGTTCCGCTTGAAAAAAATCCAGCCACCAGTTAGCTAACCTATCCATCAAAAATCCCCTCCACTACATCTATATGAGGGGGAAGCCCATTTAACGCATGATTTTTCATGTTTTGATCAATTTTCGATCGATGTCAGGCAATCTAATCGACGCCTATCACAATTCTGTTTTGCGCACTACTTCAACTAACCTGGCATTCAATCAGTAATCACTGCACTTCTACCATGCTTATGGGCTCGCTCATGCGTCAACAAGTATTCCTTTTTATCAAGTCCGCCGTTATATCCGACCATTTTGCCATTAGCACCAATCACCCGATGACATGGGACAATAATCGAAAATGGATTTTTATTGACCGCACCGCCAACTGCACGAACAGCTTTAGGGTTACCAATTTCCACTGCAATATCTTTATAAGTCCGCGTTTCTCCATACGGAATCGTATCATATAAAGCTTGCCATACCCGTTTTTGAAAAGGAGTTCCATAAAACACAAAATTAATCGTGAAATCCATCTTCCCATCTTCAAAATATTGCTGGAGCTGTTGCTTTGTATGTTCGACTTTTTCCGGATCGTTAACAAATACGGAATTAGTAAAATAACGTGCTCCCCATTTCGTCATGGACGGTTCCAAATCACGCATCGTTCCATAATCAAGTCGAACCAGTTCTTCTCCATTACTGAGCAATAACAATGGACCGATCGGGGTTTTTATTTCATCATAAAAAAGCGTTGTCTCAGTCATTTCCCCCACTCCCTCATGCTAAAAGTTGATTGGGCCTGCCTCGTCATTTTTACCGGCTGTTTGAACATCCTATTTCATTGTGTATTAACCTTTGATTAATGTCATCGCTTCAGCACGTGCAGATGCATCTTTTTCAAATATACCCCTTACCGCAGATGTCACTGTTTTTGATCCTGGCTTTTTGACACCTCGCATGGTCATGCACATGTGTTCTGCCTCCAGGACAACGATTACCCCGTGTGGTTCCAAAACTTCCACAATAGAGTCAGCGACCGTTGTTGTAAGTCGCTCCTGTAGTTGCGGCCTTTTAGCGACTGACTCCACAGCTCTTGCCAATTTGCTTAAACCCGTTACACGCCCTCCCCGAGGGATATAACCTACATGAGCCATTCCATAAAATGGGGCAAAATGATGTTCACACATGGAATAGAAGGGAATGTCTTTCACCAGGACCAATTCTTCATGATCTTCACCAAAAACAGTCGCTAAATATTCCCTCGGATCCTGTTTTAGTCCTTGAAAAATTTCCTCATACATGCGCGCAACCCGTTTTGGCGTGTCAAGCAGGCCTTCACGTGTCGGGTCTTCACCAATTGCTTCAATAATCATTGTAACAGCTTGTTCTATTTTTTCATGATTCACACTCACAGTGTAAACCTCCAATCAAAATTATATTTTTAATAAGCATAAAGGAATTATATCACGTATCGTATCCCAATTTAAAAGCTTCACATCCCATTATAAATACTTACCAAAGAAATAGATGTAAAGCAAATATTATATTCCGTCCGTTTCAGCTCGGGATTGGTGCTGATCTCATCAATTTCTAATCTCCTTCACAACCTGCATTCAGAATGAACACTTATAGTAGAGACATCAAAGGAAAGGAGGTGAGGAAAATGGCGATTGAAATATTCAAAAGAAGAGAACAAAAATATCTGCTGTCAAAGGAACAATATGAGCAACTACTCATTCAAACTTCGCCTTTCATGCGGCCAGACAGAAATGGGATAGATGGGCATTATACAGTTACCAGTTTGTATTTTGATAGCAAGGATCAAACCATTTATTTTGAAACGAAGAACAAATTAAAAATTCGCCAAAAACTTCGCTTACGGATATATGATGAAGCAGATATCTTTAGTAATGCATTCTTTGAAATTAAACAAAAGCACAAAAATGTTGTCAACAAGAGAAGGATCGTCCTTCCCCTTATGGAGGCTTACGATTACTTATTCCATGATGCGAACCCTGTATTGGAAGATTATCATACATCCAATCTTCAAGGTTTTCGGGAAATACACCATTTCATGCAGCTATACAAATTAGTTCCAGAAATGGTGGTCAGCTATGATCGGCATGCCCTTCATTGTATGGATGATCCAGATTTAAGGATCACATTCGATTCTAATTTACGCTGTCGCAAAGATGATTTGTGGGTTGATCATGGTCCGTACGGCGAAAATTTTATTAACCCAGATATCATCATTTTGGAAGTGAAAGTTAGTCATAGTGTTCCTTTATGGCTGACACGAATATTACAAAGTCTTAATTGTCAGCAAAAAAGCATCTCAAAGTTTTGCACAAGTCTGGAACTGTTAAAAAGTGAAATGGTTCCAGGTGAGCGTTTAACGGAACTTATGAAAATAGGAGGCATGTAAAGATGGATTTTATTAATGACTTTTTTACAGGCAGTGGCGTCGAAAGTGAAGCAAATATCTTCATGGGTTTGTTTGCCATGGCCCTGGCGGCAGTTCTTAGTTTAATCATTACCAAAGTTTATCAGATGACATTTACCGGGGAACGATATTCGCAATCATTTGTGCATACCATCATTATGATGAGTGTAGTTGTGTCGGTTGTAATGAATGTTGTCAGTGGAAATGCCGGTGTTGCTTTTGGATTATTTGCGGTATTTTCCCTGATCCGATTTCGAAGTGCAGTCACGAATGCAAAAGACATTGCTTATATTTTTTTCGGGCTTTGCGTTGGAATGACATGTGGCCTGTATCAATTTGGTCTGGCGGTTGCCTTAACCATATTTCCTTGTGTCATTTTCTACCTGCTGTATAAATTTAACTATGGAAAGGGTAAAGATACGCAAATTTTAAAAGTGACGATCCCTGAAAACTTAAATCATGAGCACCTATTGGACAAAGCTTTTGAAACCTATACATTAAGCCATCATCTTCGGCAAATCGAAACGACCAACCTTGGTACAATGATTTTATACACGTATGCAATCAGAAGCAAGGATACTACGAAAGACAAGGAATTACTGGATCACATTCGCGAAAAAAATGCAAATTTGAAAGTCACCATATCCTATCTGCAAACCGAGGAATAACGGGTGGATCAAATTTTTAATAACAGGGGATCTTCAAAAATGGAACTTCTACAAAAAACATCTCCTAAATCATAGATTCGGGAGATGTTTTTCATTTTTTCATTTTATAAATTTAGTCATCATCATCGTCGTCATCATCGTCATCTTCAAATGTGACGGAGAGAACTTCACCGGTAAATGCCTGGATCACAACCTCGACATCCCCCTCATTTGTCTCTATCTCGACCTCATATACAAAGGACCCATCGCTTTCCTCTTTATCAACATCATCAATGGATCCCGGCACCTCTGATAAGGCAATTTTTTTTGCTTCTTCCACGGAAATAAGGGTTTGGGGCACCTCTGTCTCGTTGGTTTGAGCTTCGTCTTCTTGATCATTTTCTTCCTGTTCATAGAATAAAATATTTCCGTTATTTCCATTCACTGTTAACTCGACCGGGTCCTTATTGCTTTTGGCATGGACCTTGTAAACCGGGATGCCGTTTTCCATTATTAAATGGATCTTTGAGATTTTTCCGTTATCATCCATTCGATCTAATGCTATCTTCTTTGCCTGTTGTTCATCAATTTTGGGTTCAGGTAATCCCTCTTGATCGTTCTCATTCCCTTTTTGCTTCTCTACCAGTGAAAGGTCCAAAATATTTCCTGTATCTTTGCTTAAGCGAACATGATATTTGCCTAATGTATTTTCCAGATCAATTTCGTAAATATCATCGTGTAGCGCGATTTTTTTTACGTTACCGGCGTATTTTGCCTCGGCCGATTCAATTGCTTCAGACTTAGTCAAAGTTTTATCCTTTTGGGCAGCCAATATTTGCTTCGATCCAACAGCAATTCCGGCAATCAATAACGAGACGGCCAAAACAGTTAGCCATTTCTTTTTCATTTCAATCCCCCTTGACGTTTGATGTTGAACCAGTTTTTAAGGCTGGGAAAAAGACGGTCACTTTTGTTCCTTCCCCCATTACGCTATCAAGGTGAACGGATCCGTGGTGAGCCGCGACAATTTGTCTGGCGATTGCCAATCCCAGTCCTGTACCACCGCTTTGACGACTCCTTGCTTTGTCAACTCGGAAAAAACGGTCAAAAACTTGGTCTACCTCATCTTCCGGGATACCAATACCGTGATCCTGTACAGCCAAAAAAACGTTTTCCCCCTCCCGACCGACCATAATTTGAATCACCTTGGAGCTGTATTTCAATGCATTATCCAAAAAAATAAACAGAAGTTGTTTTAGTTTCGATTCATCCGCCCAAGTTAATGCTTGTTCCACTGCTGATTGCACGCGTACCTGCCGATGCTGGGCTTTTTCAAACATTTGTGCTGTTTTCTCACAAAGATCCACCAGATTTACACTTGAAAATTCCAAATTAAGGTCTTCGGGATTTTCTGCCAGCTGTAACATTTGATTGGTCATTTCCTTCATCCGGACGGTCTCGGAATGGATCGCTTCAATTGATTCTTCCAGCACATCCGGACTTTTCATTCCCCAGCGTTTCAGGATACTTGCATAGCTTTCAATAATGGTTAACGGTGTTTTCAATTCATGAGATGCATCAGAAACGAATGCTTGCTGTTTTTCAAAATTGGATTCAAGAATATCCATCGTATGATTAAACATGTCCGCCATTTTATACAATTCGTCCTGGTGTTTGTGTCCAAGCGGGATTTTCTTGAATGTACCGCTTTGTTGGATCTCTTTCATCGTATTAATCATTGAATTGATCGGCTTTAAAAGAATATTGCCCAACAGCCGGCCGCCGAGTATGGAAGGGATTATCACAACTATAAAGGCGATGATTAATACAATTTTCAATTCATTCAATGTTTGATTCATTTCAGCAAGATTTTCGGTGACTTCCAGAGAAACTACCTGACCGTTTTCCCAAATAATCGGCAGCGACACGACCCCGTATGTTTCACCGTTGATATAATGGATTTCTGATGATTGTGTATTTTTAAACTCAGGCGTATAATCTCTCATTTTAGTATTCTTTGTTGTAGTTACAATTGAATGTGAGTTTCTATCAACCACGCTAATCATCCCATTGGCTGGCAAATATGCACGAAGCAGCTCCTTTGTGTCTACATTGTTATCCGGGCTGACAGCTGACACAATATTTTCCGTTTGTGCCAACATGCGATCGAGCTCACCGTTCGTTGTAATTTTATAAAACAATAAATAGATAGCGATATTTACAATGAGCAGGGTAATGAGCAACCACACGGTGGAGAAAAGATAAATCAATCGTCGAAGTCTCATTCATTGCTTCCCCTTTAATGTGTATCCCACGCCGCGTACGGTATGAATAAGTGGCATGTCAAAACCTTGGTCTATTTTTTTCCTGAGATATCTAATATACACATCGACTACATTTGTATCCCCAAAATAATCAAATCCCCATACATTTGTTAAAATTTGTTCCCTGGTTAACACCTGCTTTGCATTTCCCATGAGATAAATGAGCAGGTCAAATTCGCGTGGTGTTAGTTCAATGGCATGCCCTTTCCGAATAACTTCGCGTGTTTTTCTATTTACCGTTAAATCCTCTATTTGTAACACATCATGATTGTCTTCCGTGAACTTGTCATGTGTTCGTAAACAAGCACGAATTCTTGCAAGAAGCTCTTCAATTTCAAATGGCTTGGAAATATAATCATCCGCACCTTGATCGAGTCCGCTGACCTTGTCTGGAGTTGAATTTCTTGCCGTTAAAAGGATGACAGGTAATGTATTTCCGGATTTACGAATACGCCTTAGCACCTCAAGCCCATTTAATTCTGGTAATCTGATATCCAGCAACACAAGGTCATGGTGGTTTTGCTTAACCTTGTCAAGACCTTTTCTACCATCTCGAGCAATTTCTACCGTATAACCTTCATGTTCCAATTCCAATTGAATCACGCGGGCGATTTTTGCCTCATCTTCAACGATCAAAATACGTTCAGCCACCATCAAGTCCCCTCCCGTTCATTAATCCCATCTTAAACGAAAGATTGGCTACTTACAATTCCGGGAATTTCATCTATCAAAAAAACGGATGCCTTGCTATGCACCCGTTTACCCAATCATCTAATTCCATCTCGATGGGTTTTTTATTTTTCATCTGTATCATACCTGAGGAAAATGAAAACCAAATAAGAATAACATTAAAATTCGATGAGAAACACTATTAATTCCATCTCGATGGGTTTTTTATTTTTCATCTGTATCATACCTGAGGAAAATGAAAACCAAATAAGAATAACATTAAAATTCGATGAGAAACACTATTAATTCCATCTCGATGGGTTTTTTATTTTTCATCTGTATCATACCTGAGGAAAATGAAAACCAAATAAGAATAACATTAAAATTCGATGAGAAACACTATTGAACAGCTCTTGTCTTTGTATTAAGGAAAAAGCAATCAAACTGATTGAACCATTTCCAATCCTTTTTCCATTTCAAATAATACCTGATCATCTGTTTCCTTCACCTTGGCCTCTCTTAATGCAGCGATTGCTGTTTCTGTTCCAATTTTACCAAGGCTCCATGCTGCAGTTCCACGAATGACCGGTCGTGGATCATTGTCCATGACGGCAATCAATTCTTCAACAGCTGTTTCATCTTTAAAATGGGCAAGTGCGATGATCGCATTACGCTGGATTGGCTTTTTGCCGCGCCAGGATCCGGCCATATGACCAAACGTTGCTTTAAATTCCCGGTTGGACATGCGCAACATTGGTTTGAGCTTCGGTTTAGCCGCTTCTGGTTCCGGTTCTATTTCCGGATGAAGGTGAAAATCCATATGCTTGTTTTTAGGACAGACTTGTTGGCACGTATC
The DNA here is from genome assembly GCF_040812445.1 of Lentibacillus sp. L22. Classification (NCBI taxonomy): domain Bacteria; kingdom Bacillati; phylum Bacillota; class Bacilli; order Caryophanales; family Bacillaceae; genus Lentibacillus; species Lentibacillus sp. L22. Next base: position 14,074 of record NZ_JBFNXI010000008.1, read on the forward strand.
ACAGCCATATACCCGATTACCCAATTCAACTCGAAATTCGTCCGCTAAAAATCCTTTTGTCTGGGTTAAAAAGGAGAGACAGCGCTGGGCATTTAATTGACCGCCTTGGACTAGCGCCCCGGTTGGACAGGCATCCAGACACTTCCGGCATTCCCCGCAGCTATCCTCTACCGGTGTATCCGGGATAAATGGAATGTTCGTTATTAACTCGCCAAGATACACGTACGAACCAAATTCCGGAGTAATAATGGCACAATTTTTCCCGCTAAAACCAATGCCGGCTCGCTCTGCCACGGCACGATCGGAAAGTTCACCTGTATCGACCATCACTTTTGTCTGCGCTTCAGGAACCTTTTCCAAAATGAATGCCGACAATTTCTTTAGCCGTTCCCGTAAAACCACATGATAATCAGTGCCCCAGGATGCCCGGCAGAAAATGCCCCGTCGTTCTTGTTTGGTTCCTTTTGGTGCATGTTTCATTCGGGAAGGGTAAGCAATGGCGATGGACAGGATGGATTGTGCTTCCGGCAATAATCGATTTGGTTCCGTGCGTTCCTCAATCGATCCCTTCTCAAAACCCGACTGGTAGCCAAGTTCCTGTTGGCGTCTCAGCCGTTCTTTCAATTCGCCAAACACATCAGCTGCTGCAAATCCAATCTTGTCGATGCCGATTTCTTTACTGTAGGCGATGATATCCTGTTTTAATTGCTCTACATCCATTTGATTCACTTCTTTCTATCGCTCGGGTATGTGATGTCTGTTTCTAAACTATCAAAAAGGAGTCGTCGTCAGCTAATTTTGAACAATCCCTACCTACTAAACTTTGTGTGCAAAATTTATCAGCGGCTTTCATTATTTTATCGGCGAGCTCTGCGCTTTTATCGACGATCCCCCAAAAATGGTAGGACAAGGTGCCCCCTATCCCACTTTTAATGTCCTGATCCGGTTCAAAACGGCGGCAATTTCATATTTCCGTGGGCGGGCAATATCTCCTGGATGCTGGTTGGGAAATGTCGTGAATGAAGCCAATCCGTCCGTATCCATTTTCCATTCCAAATCTGCAAGCAATTCCGCTAATGTACCAGCCTTTTCCAAACCATTTGTCCGATCCAGATAAGCAATAATTTCGGCGATCATCCGCGTTTGCGAGGCATCTACCAATTGTTCGGTTTGATCAAACGAAATTTCTGTTCGACCCATCAGAATTGTTGTTAATCCTTTGGCCTGTGTCTTGGATCGCTTGCCTTTTTGTGTTTGCAAACTGTTCTGTTTCAGGTGACGCTTGGCGATCTTGCCAAATGCACCATCTTTAGCAGTATCACGCTCTATTGGGTAGTCTTCCATAATGGTTCGTGCCTTTTCGGTTACATTGTATGGTACATATTCATCCATCATAATCACCTCGTCAGCAACAGCAAAATAATCACCGGAACCGCCCATCACCAGGATCGTGGACACATTAAGCTGATCACGCATTTGTTTTACCTTGTCAATAAATGGAGTAATCGGCTCTTGTTCCTGTTTCACCAGTTGTTGCATGCGGTGGTCACGAATCATAAAGTTGGTTGCACTGGTATCTTCGTCAATCAGTAATGTCGTTGCGCCAACTTCCAATGCTTCCATCACATTGGCTGCTTGTGATGTGCTGCCGCTTGCATTTTCCGTGGAGAAACATTCGGTATCCTGTTTATGCGGCAAATTAGAAATAAACGGAGAAATATTCACCCCGGTAATTTGCCGGCCGTCTTCTGCACGAATTTTCACGGCATCGGGATCGGTTAAAACAAATTCACGCCCGTCTCCCTTCGTATGCGGATAAACCCCACGTTCCATCGCCTCAAGAACCGTACTTTTTCCATGATAACCGCCACCAACAATTAATGTGATTCCTTTTTTGATGGCCATGCCGGTAATTGGTTCAGCGGAATGCGGCAAGTCAATCGTCACTTGGTTTTCCTTGGGGCTTTGAAATGGAACTGCCTGTTTCAATGGTCGATTGCTTACCCCGCTTTCCCGTGGTAAAACCGCTCCATTGGCAATAAAGGCAATCCAGTCTTGTTTTTTCATTTCTGTTCGAATTGCCTCTTGCTGATCAGCCAACTTTACAGCCTGCTCAATTTCTTCATCTGTGATGGTAAAGATCGACTTTTTTACAATAGCCGGAATAACTGTTGCAAATAATTTCGTTGCTTCTCGTCCATTAATACGCCGGCCATTCGCAGGCAATCCAACCGAAATGCAAATAGTTGTCCCGGTTTTATCGACCTGTACTGCACTGCGCTCCAAAATTTCCTGTCCCGGGGTATCAAACATAACCGCCCCACTTTTGCCGGAACCTTTTATCTGAAAGTGACTACCTGCGATCACTTTCCCGACAGATCGGGCAATCACATCTTCAGTCGCCACTTTGCGATAATCATGCGCCATCCATTCCTGTTTAATCGGACGCTGCTGTTGTGGCACCGTGACACGAATTTTCGATGGTGAAGCAAACGGATCTCCTTGTACATAATCAATATGCAATGTAAACCCCTCATACTGATAATTTCCTTGTAGATCTTTATATGCTTTATAGCCTTTTCCATCCAATTGTTTTAATTGTTGCAGTAAATGTTTCATGCTATCCCTCAATCAATTTAATTTTACTTTCTTAAGAATACTATTTGACAAGCTTTTCATTCAAGAAATGTGATAAAGTGTAACTTCAATCGGTAGGGTATTACTGCCCGTTAATGCGTGATAAACAGGTTGGAAAAGATAACGTGGGGAAATTTTTATTAGCGGTTACGAGTAGTGTTTGAAACTTGCGCGTATGAAAAAACGCAACGCCTCGTGGATCACCCGACGAAACACTGCGTTAGGACATATGTATGGAGCGGATGAAGGGAATCGAACCCTCGTCATCAGCTTGGAAGGCTGAGGTTTTACCACTAAACTACACCCGCTTTTTGTAATGCATTTTTTATTATAGCAATTGTCTATCTATGAATCAAGAGAAAATTGTCGATTTATAGAACAAAGGCGTAAGCGCCCGGTTAGCGGCGTACAAACTGGAAGGGTTCTGACGAGATAAAGGAAACACGGTAAGCTGGAAGCGAACCGATGTTGACTTATCGTAGGAAGAAACCTGAAGTTTGCTAGCCGCTGGGCGCTGGAGCCGGACGCAGCCTATTCTGGCATAAGCTGAACGGAGGCTGGATTTTTATACTTTCTTAGCTATCGAAAAATGTCAACTTGTCTTCCCCCTTACAGTACGCAATTTTCTACGCCACAGTCATCACAAGCAATCAGTTTTTTTAAATATTGCATGTCTTTTATAAAAAAATATTTATTATCATTTGTGATGATGCCTTTTTCTTTCCACTTATTCACAATCCGGCTTACGGTTTCCCGGGAAATGCCAATATATTTGCCGATATCACGAATCATGACTGGTTTGGTTATCTGTACCCCGCCTGGTCTGACTATCCCATACATATTTGCGTAACGAACAAACATGGATGCCACTGCTCCTTCCGATCCAAAGGCCAAAAAGTCACGCATTTGTGCCTTACTTGCTTCCAAAGATTCCGCAACCCATCGCATAAACTGTAAACATAGGTGACCATCGCTTGCCAAAATAGATTCAATGGTCTCCTTTTGAATGGAAAGAATAACACTATCACTTGCTGCTTTTGCCGTATTCGAATATTTTTGTCCGCTAAAAATGCCAATTTCCCCAAAACCATCCTGTTCTCCCCGAGTGAATATGGTAATCTCCCGGTCATTACCCAAGTTCTTAAAAATACGAATCTCACCAGTTTCAATGAAGTACAAGTTCCCTGCCGTACTGCCCTCTTTAAAAATGGTTCTTCCTTTTTTGACATACAATCGTTTCGTGTTGGCAATCAGTCTTTCACAGTCACCTTCATCCAGTCGTAGTAATAAAGGTTCCATACCCTCACATCCCTTTTTATCGGTTATCTTAATCCTATCGAGTGGACAATACCTACACACATACTGTTTCCGATTAATACTATTATATAAGGGATGCACATTGTATACTGTGATATTTATCACTAAAACAGGTATTTTTCCATATTTTTGCGTTCTTATTCATGTCAAATTGGAGCACTAGCGAATGATAATTAGGAATTATTTGTGTTTACATTATTTGCGTGAAGCGATAGAATAAGCTTATGCTTTAAAGAGGAGGCGAACTCAGATGTCAACAAAATATCCGATTGTCATATCACAAACAAAATTCATGCACCGGGACACACTGCATTATCCATTCGAGGAACGGGGTCTGCAGTTTGGCGATGGGGTGTATGAAGTTATCCGAATCTATCATGGCGCGTACTATTTGCTTGATGAACATATCAATCGATTATTCCGCTCGGCAGCTGCTGTAAAAATTACCCTTCCATTTACGAAAGCGGAAATAACCGATTTGCTACATGCTTTACTGCTTAAAAATGATGTTAAAACCGACGCAAAAGTTTACTTGCAAGCTACACGCGGATCCGCACCTAGAGAACATACATTTCCTAGCAACGTGACAGCAAATTTCTATGCGTATGTGACCGAGCAGCCTAGAAACAAGGCAAATTTGGAAAATGGGGTGCAAACAATTACCAAACGTGATGTGCGCTGGGAAAACTGTTACATCAAAAGCTTGAACCTGTTGCCAAATGTCCTGGCCAAGCAGGAAGCAAAAGAGCACGGCTGTTATGAAGCAATTTTGTATCGGGATGGTCTTGTTACCGAATGCAGTTCATCAAATGTTTACCTCGTTAAGGATGGAAAAATCTATACTCATCCCGCTACCAGGCAAATTTTGCATGGTTGTGTGCGAATCCGTGTTGAACAATTTGCCAAAAAGCTGGGAATTCCGTTCTCTGAAACCGGTTTTTCCCTTGATGATATTGCTACAGCAGATGAATTATTCCTGTCCAGCAGTACATCGGAAATCATGCCCATCATAGCGGTCGATGATAAACCAATCGGCAATGGCAAACCCGGAAGCATTACCAAACAACTGCAAGCGGAATACGAACAGGACGCAGCCATCACACCGGAACATACAACTATATGACAGCAAAATTGTTTTAAGAAGCATTTTATAGATTAAAAGAGGAGCTGACACTAATAAGTGCCAGCTCCTTTTTTAAGAGGGTGTGAGCTTGGTCGATATTGCACAAGTTTTGGTTGATACTGAGATGTATTCGGTTGATATTGAAACACTTCAGGTTGATTCATATGCCTTTTCGGTCGATTATCCGGTCAAGTTGGTCGATTCAGGAGTATTTCGGTTGATACGCTAAAACTCGGGTTGATCTCCAAGACGGTTGCTATCATCATTCCATATATTTCCCCAAAAACCCCTTCAGTTTTTCTTTATATTTATCTTGGGCAAGTATAAAGGATTCGGCATGACCAGCACCGTCAACAATCATTAACTCGGCGTCACTTTTGGTATTTTTATAAAGTTCTTTTGACATCGACGTTGGTACGAATTTGTCGGCATTGCCGTGTATATAAAGTATTGGTGCTTTCGCCTTTTTCACCTGATCCAATGCCGAAGCTTCCGCGAATGTGTAACCGGCTTTCAGCTTTGTTACCAGACCAGTTGTTGGTATAACCGGGAACGATGGAAGATGGTACATGCGTTTCGCTTGATAACGAAACAAATCCTTAACACTCGTATACGCACTATCGGAAACAATCGCCTTTACATTGTCCGGGAGGTTTTCTCCGCTTGTCATTAACAGGGTAGCCGCTCCCATGGAGACCCCGTGCAACACAATTTGCGTATCCGGTCCAAGTTTATCGATCATTAATTTGACCCAGTCTGCATAATCCAGGCGATCATGCCAGCCAAAACCAATATAGTCGCCTTCACTTCCCCCTTGACCACGGGCATCGGGCATTAATACGTTGTAGCCAAGCTGATCATGATAATACCGTGCATATAATCCCATATCCTTACCATTACCAAGGTATCCATGAGCTAAGATAACCGTTTTCGTTGTTGGCTTGTTTGCCGGTAAAAAATAGCCTTTCAATGTCAAACCGTCAAAGGACGTCATTTGGAGTTCTTTAAAAGGCTGTTTGTCTACCCAGGCATGCCAATCCCCGTCCACAAACTCGTCCATAGCTTCTGCGGATACTTCCAAATCACTGTTCCCCACCAGGAAGTCTTTCGGTCCACGATTAATGACCAAACGATAAAAATAAAAGCTTGCGACAACATCTATAATCAATAAAATAATTATTATTCCAAGAAAAATTTTCAAACCTTTCTTTCGCTTCAAACTGCACCCCTTCCTTCTATATTATTATAACAAATAAACCCGACCTATTTTCTGGTACTTCTTAGCATAATAGGGACAGCCCCCACCATTAATATGGTGCCAGACTGTCCCCGATTTCCAATGTATCTTTAAATACCCGAATTTGCAAGTCATCGTTTTAAACGCAGGAATATTAATGAAATAGCCCTGATTCACGCGATTTTTTCATCATGATATTGGTTCGCTTATTAATCGTTGCTTTCAGGAATGTTCCCAGCAGTAAAAAGATGAGCGCAAAAATTCCCAAGCAAATGATGTCATGGTAAACGCGTTCCCAGACAATCCCCCCGACTGCTTCACGCATCAAATCATTGGCATACGTAAATGGCAGGAATGGACTGATCGTTTGGAAAAACTTCGGTAATAAGACGACCGGATACGTACCCCCTGATCCTGCGATTTGTAAAACAAGAAATACAATCGCCATTGCTTTTCCGACATCACCAAAGATGGATACGACGGTGTAGACAATCGACATAAACACTAAGCTAATAAATAAGCCAAACAAGACAAACCAAATTGGTTCTTTTACATATGCATCAATCAAGAAAATATCGCCAAATGTAACGATTAAAGTCTGAAGGATTCCGATTGACATAAACGTCAAAAGTTTGCCAAAGTACGTTTGTCGGACGGTGAAATTTTCAGGGTTTTTAACATCTGTTGCCAACAAGGAAATCAACAGTAATGCCCCAACCCAAATGGAAAGCACGGTATAAAATGGCGTCATTCCCGCACCATACGTTGGTATCGGAAACAGCTTATTTTCATTTAACACAACCGGCTCGGCAAAAAAGCTACGCTCGGCTTCCGGATCATTCATCAACAACTCAATAATGTCATTGATGTCTGTTTCCCCCTGGATCTTTCGGATTCGATCCGCCAGCTGGTCAATTTTATCATGAATATATGGATATTCTCCAAGTACTTTTTCCAGTGCATCTTTTCCTTTGCCAAGATTGCCGTCTGTCCGATTTAAAATCTGCTCGACTTCAGGGATCGTGGATTGAATTTCCACCAAAATTCCCCGCGCTTTGCCCAATGTATCCTTGGCATTTTGTACCTCTTGCAAGACGGTAGGTTCGATATTTTCCTTGTAATCTTTAACAAAGGCATCGATATTTGTTGATGTGTCCGCCGTAATATCCTGTAAGTTGGCAATTGTTGAATCCACTTCTTCTTTCTTGTCATGGATAAACGATTTTACTGTTTCCGCATTATCCTGCGCTTCCTCAAGTCCTTCTTTTAACGTTTCCAGTCGCTGGATCGCGTCATCGATTTTTTTATTTTGTTTTTCCACATTATCTGTTTGTTGCCCATCGTTGTTTTCTTCCTGTTCATCATCTCCCTGTTCATCATCTTTCTGTTCCGGCTCTTGACCGCTTAACTGATTTTGTTCCTTCAGCTGGTTTAGTACATTCACGATCGAGTCGATTCTGCCAATGGCTTCGTCTGTTTTCCCCTTTAATTGATCACTGATTTCTTTGCCCTTGCTAAAATCTATGTCTGCGGAATCGACCTGACTGATAAATTTATTCGCATCAGAGGCGACCTGTTGCACCTTTTCCAGATCCTTCTCAACCTTTGGCGCCATTTTATTCAACCGATCTTCGGCCTCTTTGAGAAATGCGGTCGTGTTATCAATTGTCTGCAAACCGTTTTTGGTTACTTCTTTTGCATCAGGCATTAATCCTTGGGCCTGATGAACAATTTCTTGTGCATGGTTTGCATCAGTCAAAGACTCATTTAACACCTTATGAATCTCCGGCAGTTTTTTCTCCATCGTAAAGATATAATCCTCAAATCGTTCAATATCAGGAAGACCTTCTTCCAGCTCTACGCCAATATCATTGAACATATCAAAAATAACACCGTTGACCGTGGAAATAAAATTACTGCTTACCTGATCAACAATCACGCTTGCGCCTTTCTCCGTGATTTTGGGCGAAATCGCATTGATTTTTTCGTTAACGTAATATTCGACAGAAGCTTTTTTAGGATTATCGTCCAAAACGGTTCCGAGTTTTTCCGAAAAATCTTTAGGAATCACAATTACAGCAAAATAATCCCCATACTCGACTTTATCCATCGCCTTATCCCGACTGACAAAGTGCCAATCCATGTCATTACTCTTCTTTAACGTCTTAACCAACTCGTCTCCAACATGAATCTCCTGATCTCTTACCGTTGCACCTGTATCTTCATTCACGATACCAATCGGGATTTGATCCGTCTGACCGTATGGATCCCACGAGGCTTTGATATTAAACCACGCGTATAAAGACGGCAAAATAATCAGTCCCCCGAGGATTATAGCCGCAACCCAATTTGTTCCAACATTCTTCATGTCCGTTCCAAAAATTTTAAAGATGTTTCTCATATTTTCAACCTCAATCCGAAAAATGAATCACCATTCAGTATTCCTGTTACAAATCAGTATTATATCAATTATGATTTGGTAATTCCATTTTTTTAAACAGCATTTATGATTTTCGCTATAAAGTGAAACTTCAATCAGGAATTTATTGGAAGTATATTCTCACCTTTCCTTCTTGAGTTACCCTCAAATCTTCAAGTGGGGATATTACTGCCCGTTAATGCGTGATGGAAATTTCAAAATGATTTTTCAGTGAGGCATATGAAATTTATTATTGGTTTTTCTATTCGATATCGTCTAAGAAGCGGGTTATGGTGGGGAAAAAGTCAAAGTCCGGTACTTCTGATTCACATATAACAAAGATATAATTCGAACTCCTATGAATATTTTACCATTTTTAAATAATTACAAGCTTTACCAATTTATTTATTGTATAATGGTGGGGACAGGTATGCAGGGTGGAATTTGGCGGGGGCTGCTTAGGGAAGCTTCTCGATCGGCGGCTTTTATCCCCTAGGAAAGGGGCTGAAGTGATTGATACCTGTAGATAGAGTGATTGAGTTGATGGTGATGTTTTCAACTCTTGTATTGTTAATTGTCAATAGCCGAGAAAAAAAGTAATCACCCCTGTCGATGCTGTGAAGGGATAATTACTTTCTTGGTCTTCCTAAACAAAGCCGCCGCGCCTTGCAGGACTTGTCAATAGTGAGTTGAGTTGCAAGTTGCCGCTTGCAACTCACCTTTTTATTCTATTCCAATCTTATTTAAAAAACAATGAAAACCGCAAACAATTTAAAATTGAGCTATTCTACCCAATATCTATATGTAAGACAATCATATCACAAAATGCCTGAATCCAACGTTGGATATAGGAAAGTTCATAAATATGCCAAAATACTGCTCCACGCATTCACTTTGCCGGTGAATGACTTCGTATAGCGACCAGGAATTGGACTTGTTGATGGTAATTTGATCACGTCAACATATTCCAAATTTACCCCACCGTAGAACTTTTTAAACGTGTTTAGCGATTTGGTGCCATTACAAGCAATCAATCGAATACTGGGATGTTGCTGGATAAGTTTGGGGATATCGTTTGGTTGTTCATCTGTAATTTTCGCATCCGAACTCCCCTTCCGATAGCAGGTTTTGATCGTATCCCATAATGCAATATCATGTTGTTTTACAAATTGAATTTTATCCTCATAAGTACTAAGTGGTGTCTGCCCGAATAAAGCGTAAAGGATGTCCCAAAAGTGGTTTCTTGGATTACCGTAATACTCCTGTTTTTCGAGTGACATTCCCCCTGGCATTGAGCCCAGAATCAGTACTTTGGGACACTTGGGAAGAATAGGATTCATGGAATGTAGTCGATCCATTCGTTATTCACCTTCATTTTTGAGCTTTTTTTCATCATACCAATTGGTGGGGAAAACGTAAATTGCAAATAACAAAATGGAAGTGACCCGTTGGAAGCAGGGGGTCCTTCCATATGCCGAACCCTAAGGCATTACCGTAAATTCAACAGTATATTAAACCCGAAAAAGAAAATTCCTACAACCGTGATCGCACCGCCGATGGTTGCGATTGGAAAAAAGATCGGACTTACGCCTAAAACAGCCAGGGCAATACCAATCATCATGATTGGCAGACCGATATTATGCAGCCAAAAATGCACCCTGGCAGCGGTAGTATGACCAAGATTAGGAAATAGGACATAAAAGACTCCAGCAAGTGCAAGGGACATCCAACCAAGCAAATTAACATGCACATGGACGGTTGCCAGGCTGAAAACATGCATCGAGGACATATACAGTCCAATCAAGATACCAATCATAAAATAGACAACAGCAATTTTAATTAATTTTATCCCCATGCTACGCCTCCTTTCTATAGGTATATAGTAATATTTATATGCTACAGTTAGTAAATATGCCCTTGAATCTTTTTACTATTTAGACTATATTCTTATTGTGCCTATTTACGATTTGGAGAAGGGAGGCTGACAATGAAGGCCATATTAATCGGCGGCGTTATTTTTTTCGGTAACCTTTATTTTAAACCGGGCCATGGAGCTTGACGGTGGTAGTTGGGTATGGAGCGCTTCATTAAGATTCTTATTCATGCTGCCCATGCTGCTGGTCATTGTTGGCTACCAGCGAAATGTAAAACCCGTGTTTCAACACATATGGAGACATCCAGTCCCATGGTTGCTTTGGAGCACAGTCGGATTTGGTCTGTTTTATGCACCACTAACCTTTGCCAGCATTTATGGTCCTGGTTGGCTTGTAGCAGCAACTTTTCAACTGACCATTATCGCCGGATCCCTACTCGTTCCCTTCCTAAGTAAAGAGAAGGTCAAGCAAACAATTCCAATACAACAAATCCTGATTTCACTAATCATTTTATTCGGCATTTTCGTTATGCAATTGGAACATGCAACGGTTGTACCATTCAAAAGTGTTCTGTTATGTGTGATTCCCTTAATTGTTTCCGCGTTTAGCTATCCACTCGGAAATCGAAAAATGATGCAGCTGGTGGATGGTGAGTTAAATACCTTCCAGCGGATTTTGGGGATGACGATTGCCAGTATGCCATTTTGGTTTATACTGTCCATTTACGGCATGATTTCGCATGGGTTGCCCAGTTCCGGCCAAATGTTACAAACGTTCATTGTAGCAGTATCCTCGGGAATTATTGCGACCGTTTTATTTTTTTATGCAACCGAACTGGTCCAACATGACAATCAAAAGCTGGCTGCAGTCGAAGCTACACAGTCTGAAGAGGTTATTTTTACTTTATTGGGAGAATTAGTCTTTTTGCATGCGCCATTACCACAGGTGTTTTCATTTGTTGGGATACTTCTGGTTGTGATAGGGATGATTTTACATAGCGTCATATCCGCATTGGAAAAACGCAAAAAGGTAGTAGCGTATCAAAATGTTTCAGGTAGTGGGGATTAATGAAATCAGGGAGGGATTCAAGGCGAATTGTCGGTGATAGTTATTTGATCAAGCTGGGTTTAGCTTGGTCATGAATGCATCCATTCTAAAAATTCCAATCGATTTCCAAAAGGATCATACAGATAAAAGCGATTGGCGCCCGGTAATGAATCATCCAATTGGGGTTCAACTCCCTTATTCCGTAAATATTGTTTCATTGCTTCGATATTTTTCACATGAAAAGCCGGATGTGCTTTCTTAGCTGCTCGAAAATTCTCCTCAACACCAACATGAACATGTACGGAACCAACTCGAAACCATGCTCCACCTCTTTTTCTTAAGGTTTGCGGTTTTTCTATTTCCTCAAACCCCAGTAAATCACGATAAAATTCGCGGGCAAGGTCTTCTTTGTTACTGGGTGCTGCAAGTTGAACATGGTCAATTTTTTCAATGTAAAAACTCATAGAAACTCCTCCCTTCTTGTATATTTAAATCCTAACATTTTTAATTGAAACCGGATAATACATAATTGTGATCAATGATGTAATGGTTTGCTTATAAGAGTAATCCGTTAACATCTCAATGTTGTCTGAGTAGCGAGATTCGGCGAAATACCTCTGTGTTCAATGATTTTTATCGAACAACGAAATTTGTCGTTTTTCAGCGAAACCATACAATTACTATTGTTTTAGGCATATTAAAAGACCAGCCCCACTTGAGGACTGGTCTGCCATATTCATATTCAACAGCCACAATTGCCGTAATTTCAATATAAAAAGTTTTAAACCACCACTCAACCAAGTGGGTGTTCGCAAAAGTCTTCCTGCCTTCCGCTCCATTCGGCGGCACGGCATTAGAACTTTTATTTAAAACTCCCTATTATTATCTTAGAGGTTAAAACTTATTATCATTACGCACAATGTAGCTTGTAAATATATAGTACATCGAAACTGCCAAGATTGCAATGGTATTTTTGCCCAGTTCATGATGACTCTGATTACAAACACACGCTTGCCACAATCACCCATTCTTCACAAATACCGCTCTTCAAACGAATTGTTTACGAAACACGACTTTCCGCATCTCAACGCACGGGCCTGAATCTTTGTTTTAAAAAAGTAATTCGTGTACTTCGTTAAGTTCTTTTACGCGTATATCGTTTTGGACGTTTTTGGCGTAATGAATTTCTCTATCCAAAATTCTATCCAGATAGACCATTTCATCGTCCGTTAATGCCTTAACAAATGCACCTTCACCCGAAAAGTGACGGGACTCGAGCTTTTTAATTATCTGCCGGCCCATATCATCTTCTGCGTAATTCGCTAATGACTCACGCAGATAATCTAATGTATGATCGATTGGTTTCACCTTCTATATTTTTGTATTGCGTTTTTTCGCCTTTTGTTCCAGCTGGGATTTCGGTCGCTGATTGGTAGTATCCTCCGTAAGTCCTTGTGGATTAACACTATTGGTTACGCGTTGTTTACTCCAATTATTTTCTTTTTCACTCATTGCAAACACCTCCATTTCTATTGTTTTCCGTCAGATAATCTTTATACACCCAAGCAAAAGGGATGAAGCGACATTGCCCCATCCCTGCAAATTATTGCGTTAAATCCTCATACTGTTCACGCAATGATCGTTTTAACACTTTCCCGCTTGGATTTTTTGGCAGTTGATCGGTAAACGCTACATACTTCGGAACTTTGAATGTGGATAGTCGTTCCTTACAAAATGAAATCACGTTCTCCTTGGCCAAGTTTGCTCCTTCTTTTGGAACAATAATGGCAGTGACCGCTTCAATCCAATATGCATCAGGGATACTGACGACTGCTACTTCGGAGACCCCGTCCATTTGATATATTGTCTCTTCTACTTCCCGACTTGAAACATTGACACCACCCGTATTGATCATATCTTTTTTCCGGTCAACAATCGTGACATACCCTTCCTCATCCATAACACCGAGATCACCACTGTGGAACCATCCATGACGAAATGCTTCACTCGTTTTCTCCGGATCGTGTAAATAGCCTTTCATCGCATGTGGTGTACGATGAACGATTTCGCCAATTTCGCCACGAGGTACCTCTACGTCTTGTTCATCCACAATTTTCGTTTGTACATTCAGCGTTGGTGTTCCGGCAGATCCCAGTTTGCGTAATTGGTCTTCGGGTTGAAGTGCGGTTGCCAGTGGTGCTACCTCAGTTTGTCCGTAAAAATTCCAAAACTTAGCATTTGGTAACCGTTCCGACAGTTCTTTTAAAACCTCCCGTGGCATGATCGCTGCCCCATAATAGCATTTTTCCAATGAAGATAAATCACGTTTGTCAAAATCCGGGTGACGCAGCAAAGCAATCCAAACTGTTGGTGGGGCGAATAACTGTGTAGCTTTCTTTTCCTCAATGGTTTTCATAATCAGCTTTGGGTCTGCCGCTCCCAGAATAATTCCAGTTGCTCCAACATATATGCTCGGCCCTAAAAATACATGCAACTGAGCACTATGATAAAGTGGCATTGCATGGATGGCCACATCGCGAGCCTCCATATTGCCGTCAATAATGCTTGAGACATATTCACTGATCAAACTTTTATGTGTTAACATGACCCCTTTTGGACGGGATTCCGTGCCACTGGTGTACAAGACATGGGCTAAGTCGTCATCATCAATATGTGCTTCAACAAAAGTTGCCGGCTGTCCTTCACGAATCTTGGCGATGGCTTCCCATGATGCAAGCTCCTTTGTCGTCTCAGGTACATCCATTACATAACGATGCTTTACATCCATGCCATATGCCGCCTGGTCAAGCACTGGCGCATATTCAATCGAAGCAATCAATCCGGTTACGTTGGCATGTTTCAGAATATATTGCACATCTTCTACGGAGAGCATATAGTTGATTGGGATCATCACAGCCCCGATTCGTGCCAGCGCAAAATTGACGACAACGAAATCCAGACTGTTTTTGGACATGACGGTAACCATCTCGTCCTTTTTCATTCCCCGTTGTAAAAAGGCATGGGCGCTCTGGTTTACCAAGTCATCTAATTCAGCAAACGTAACCTGCTTATCCTTATACACCATGGCTAATTTGTCCGGAGTCCGATCACGGGTCCTAACCAATAAATCACCTAATGTGTTTCGTCTTGCCTGTTGTAACGTGGAAGTAAATGCTTTGTTATCATTTGTAAACCCTTTCAAAATTATCACTCTCCCTTTTCGCGCGTTTTGATTTCTATCTCTTATTTTATTTTAGATAATTCAAAATAGCAACTTTTTATCGAGCACGAGATCACAGTAATACGGCAAATGCTCTTTTTGCCTTTAACGTAATTGTGAACTTCAGCGATTTTGTTGTGAATTTCAGCTATTTTTTGTCGAATTCCAGCGAAACGATGTCGAACTTCGGCGAAATCATGTCGATTTTCGGCAAAACGAGACACTGAGTAACCCAGCCACAAATAAAAGCAGCCACCCAATAGAGCGACTGCCTCTACGCTAAAAATAATGCACCATATATTAAAGCACCAAGAACCACATAGACGGGACTGACCCCGCGTTTTTCCAGCAAAATGTAACCAGCAACAATCAAAATAATCATATGTACCCAGCCAATTTCTACATACGAGTTATGGAAGAATTCAACTGTCATCACAGCAAGCAGTACTGCAATCGTCGGACGGATAATTTTCGTCAGCCGCTTTACCTTAGGCGATTCTTTATAGCGCATTAATAATCCTAGCAACGCGATCATCATTACCATAGACGGTGCTACTGAGGCAAATACGCCAACAGAAGCCCCGAGGATGCCGCCCACATCATAACCGATATAGGCCGCCAGTTTTGTCGCAATGGGACCCGGCAAACCATTACCAAGGGCAACCATTTCACTGAACTCCTGTGTGGTAAACCAATGATATCGGTCAACCACCTCATGTTCGAGTAGTGGAATCGTTGCCGGACCTCCACCATACCCCAGAATATTCGAGGTAAAATTCGCTAAAAATATTTTCCAGTAAATCATGATTGATCACCTTGCCTTTTTCGACTGGTGTCTTTGGAAAATAAAGCAAAGAGAATCAAGACAATGATCAGGATCGCAGGATGAATCCCCAATAATTCCATCACAACGACACTTACAACGGTGAGAATAATGGTTGCCACCCAGCCGAGTAATTTTTTTGCCTTTTTGATAAAATCCCAAGCCAAAACGCCAATCATCACCCCGGCGATCGGTAGCACACCTTTTGACATTCCTTGCACCCACGGGACATCCTTGTATTTATTTAATACGGTTAGTAATAGGATCATTAAAAAAGCAGTTGGCAGCACCGTGGCGATAATACACGTCATCAATCCCCAAAAACCTTTCAGCCGCCAGCCGATATAACCAGACAATTTGGTATTAATCGGCCCTGGAAGTGTATTCGCAAGTGCCAGTATATCGGAAAACTCATCATCATCCATCCATTGATAGGTCTTGACCACTTCCTTATGCATCAGCGGGATTGCCGACAATCCACCACCATAGCCAAGCATTCCGGCGCGGAAAAAAGCAATAAACAAGTCCTTATGCAATCGATCATCTCCCAGCGTTCAAAACTGTTTCTATATTGTTTGAAGTTTCTTTCTTTATGTTATCTTACCAAAATGTTGGGAAATAATCATTATATTGATTATCAACGGCCACATCGTTTTTTACAAACACGCCACCTTTTGCATTAACGTTCTATATTGTTCGATATCTGCTAATAATCTTTCTATTGATTGTTGCCAAAACTCCGGTTGCGAAAGAACTATATTGAAATGTTTTTTAATTAGTTGTTCAAGTGGGAGCACTCCAGTTTCACTTAAGAATCCTTGAAACTTTTGGTGAAACAGCTTATCCCCTTTTGCAAACTCTAAAAGTCCAATGCTCAATAAAAAACCAAAAGAATAGGGATAATTATAAAAAGGTGTTTCGGCTTGATAGAACTGTCCGTATTTAATCCATACAAAAGGCTCGTATTCATTTAAACTATTTCCATAGGCTATTTCCTGACATTGTTGCGAAAGTTTTTCTATTTGATTTCCATCTAATGGCCCTTTTTTTCTAGACTCATAAAATCTTTTTTCAAATAAGTATGCTCCTCTGATTGACATCAAATAATTTAGGCTGCGTTCAATCTTGGAACCAAGAATTGCTTTTTTGGTTGAAATATCCTTTGTATCTTTAATTAAATGATCAATGAATGCAGTTTCAAAAAAGATAGAACAGGTTTCTGCCATTGTCATTTCAAAATTATCTTCCGAAAAACGAAGGGATGGAATATCTTCCATTTGATAAAAATGCCAAGCATGACCTAACTCATGCGCAAGTCTTCTTGCACTGTCTACACTATTGTCATAGCTTAAAGAGATTCTTGACTCACCTTCTGGAATAAAAGGTGCACAAAAACCACCAGTCGGTTTAGTATTGCGTATTTCCGCATCTATCCACCCCTTTGTGATTGTTCCATTTACAAAAAGAGGAATATTTCTGTCGATGTCTTCAAGGGACTTATTTATTCCATTAATGGCTTCTGAAAATTTAATTTGACGTGATATTTCTTCAGACGAAGTCATCAATTCGTGCCAAGATAGACTTTCTTCTCCTATTTCACTTGCTTTGATTTTTAAGTATTTCGAAAGGTCCTCTAAATTCGAATCTACCATACCCCACATTGCGTTCAATGTTTGCTTGGATATACCATTCAATTGTAAAGATTCATCAAGGTAGCTTGCCTTTTTTATTTTGTTTTCATTTAGTCTTAATGCAGCCATTTGATTGTAAATAGAAGCAAAGATATTTAATTGCGATTCTATAGCGTGGTTTAGTTCCTTAAATACAAGAAGTCTCATATGAGGTTCTGGGTGAGACATTGCTAAATTATTAGCTTCAGCAAAAGATATTTCGTTCGTTTCATTACTTAGGTTAACTTTAACCTTAAAATTATCACGAAATTGTACATAGATGTCCTCAAGACCACTTAACGCTTCCCTGGCAAAACTTGAAATATTTTTTTCTCTATTTCCCCTTTCGTCATCTTTTATTAACTCCGGTATGAAACTTTTTTGATTAATACCGTTGGCCCACTCACCAAATTGCTCTTCATTCATATTACTAAGTGACTCTTGCAAATTAGATACAATAAAACGAACTTGGGATTTTAAAGTTAAGATGCTCGATTTTAATGATGTTAGGATAGAAGGTTCTATATTTTCTGCGGTTAAACAGTAATAAAACGACTCAGCTGATTCAATCTGTTTAATTATACTTGAAATTGTTACCAACTTATCTTCATTTAGGTCATTTGGTGTTATCTCAATTTCCATCAGTTTCTCTTTAATACTACCCAAATGATTTTTAAATTTTTCCAAGTCAAGACCACACTGAAGATTATTCAAGTTCCAACGAATTGGTGTACTGAATGTTTTCATATTCCCCTATCCCCTTTTTATTGAATTCTATTTATATTATCCTTAACACAAAGGTCCAATAATTCTTATAACCATTGAAATAGAATTATTGACTATCCTCCTATTCCGCTATTCTGCACCTTGTTTTAATAACAATTACTTCTAGTCTCGGTTAAAACACCCCTTTAACGGAATATTCTTAGGAATGAAGGTCAAACCTTGCTTTAAAGTTAAACTATTAAAACTGCACACTAAAACCTTTAAATTCATGAATTCCTGTACCAAATCTAATTAGTTTTTTCTCTCTCAAAAACTTGACCGCTGATTTTACTTCATTTAAAATTTCAGGATCGAGCCCTACTGTATGATGTGAACCAAAAACCTTTGAGGCATTCGATAACCCTGCTATTTTCTCCAGTGAATTGACCAAATCAACAGGGTTTGTTGACGGATAAAAAGCATATATTGGTGTCTCATCATAAAGTAAATCTCCCGTAAACAAATATCGATTTGACTCATCAAAAATGGCTATATGCCCGGGAGAATGCCCTGGCGTATGATAGATAGTTAATATTCGATTCCCTAAATCAATTACATCACCGTCTTTTAATAAGCCTGTCGGTTCCCCTTGAAAAGGTTGATATGTATCGGGATTAAAGGTTTCCGGCACAGGTATTGTTATATCCCTGCTTATATTTTTTCTTATTTGATCGATGGACAAGCCACTGATTCCATTCACTAACCAATCTTGATCACCTTCATGAACATAAATTCTTTCAAATTCTCCATGACTTCCAATATGATCAACGTGAACATGGGTAGTAACGACATCAATCGGTAAGTCAGTCAATTGGTCTGTTATTCTTTTTATATGATCAATGCCAAGACCAGTATCAATCAGTGCCGCTTTTTCCTCTCCCAGTAATAAGAATGAATGCACTTTTTCCCAATGGCCATATTCGCTAATAGCGTACGTATTACCGTCGATTTGCTGAACGGTAAACCATCGATCCATAATCATTAAAACCCTCCAAGGTATCATTTTTATTTTATCCCATCTCCCCAAAATTTCAGCGACTTTTCATTAAAGTGTTTTCGACAATTTTTTACCCCGTTAGCCTAACAATGACTGCTCACTTCAGCACGTTAATTTCGTATCCCCTTAGTATAAAACGCGGTTCTCACAACATCCCGATAACCAAAAATCGTGAGCAAGTCCCCCATTCACTTTAACGCACTATCGTAATGAGGGACTGACCCTTCAAATAACCTTCCCCGGATTCAAAATACCTTTAGGATCGAGTGCTTGTTTAATCGCACGCATGACTTCCAATGAAGCGCCATGTTCTTTTTTCGCATATTTTCGTTTGCCGATCCCGACACCATGTTCACCTGTACAAGTACCACCACGAGCAAGGGCGTAATTAACAATATGTTCGTTTACGATGTTCGCTTTATCAATATCGGTTTGATCATTTACATCAACCATTAACAATATGTGGTAATTACCATCACCGACATGGCCGACAATTCCACCGTCAAGTCCCGATGTTTCCACT
This sequence comes from Lentibacillus sp. L22, assembly GCF_040812445.1. Taxonomy (NCBI): domain Bacteria; kingdom Bacillati; phylum Bacillota; class Bacilli; order Caryophanales; family Bacillaceae; genus Lentibacillus; species Lentibacillus sp. L22. The sequence goes on from NZ_JBFNXI010000008.1 coordinate 33,726, forward strand.
GCTTCACGGGCATCTTTTATTGCCCCTGCAAGCTCTGAAATTGGCACACAAACGTCGGTTACCATTTGTTTCTTGCCGGGATTGCCGTGAATATAGGCGTATGCAACGTTATGTCTTGCTTCCCACAACCGGTTTCTGCCCGCCGTATCGGTTTCAAACTCAATATCCTGACAGTTATGATCCATCACAATCTCCCGGGTAAAATCGACATCCTGCTTAAGCCCTGCTTCATTTCCGTGAAATTCCAAAAAGATGGTTGGCACTTCCTGATATTCAGTCTCGCTAAACCAGTTCATTTGTTTAATCGATTGGGCATCCGCCAGTTCGACCCGGGCAATCGGTACACCCGCCTGTAAAATGGCAGTGACCGCTTCTACTGCATCATCAACACTGTGAAAGGAAGCCCTGGCTGCCATCGTATATTCCGGAATACCATAAACCCGTAATGTTAATTCGGTAAAACAGCCAAGTGTTCCTTCAGATCCAACGAAAAGGCCATTTAAATGATAACCAGATGAAGATTTCGCTGCCAGATTGCCTGTATGAATGATCGATCCATCGGCGAGAACCACTTCCATATCGCGGACCTGATCACGCATAATCCCATATCGGACAGCCGTTGTGCCACTGGCATTTGTTGCCGCCATCCCGCCAAGCGTGGCATCAGCGCCAGGGTCAACAGAAAAAAACATGCCATACTTTTTTAGTTCCTTATCAAGCTGTGAACGGGTAACACCAGGCTGCACTTTGACAAGAAAGTCATTTTCCCTTATTTCCAAAACCTTGTTCATCAAGGAAAAATCCACAACAATGCTCGATTCATAGGGAATAACATTTCCTTCCAAGCTGGATGCAACACCAAATGGGACAACTGTCTGCTCGTACTTGTTTGCCAGTTTAATAACGCGACTCACTTCCTCGGCCGTTTCCGGAAAAACAACAATTTCAGGCAAATGTGGTGTATGATAGGATTCATCACTGCTATGCTGTTCCAATACGGTTTCATTTTTCGTCACGCGATCCGGTGCAAGTCCCTGCTGTAATCCTTCCATTAAATTCATATGTAATCTCCCCTTTAATTTGGAAAATCGAAAAAGCTTTTTATCAGTATGACTTTTTCGAACTATAATACTATTATACTATCACAGTTTTTCCAATGATAAAAAACAAAGGTGCAAGCGTCCGGTTAGCGGCGTACAAACTGGAAGGGTTCTGACGAGATAAAGGAAACATGCCCCTGCAAAAGGGGTATGCCGACGTTGGCCGCAAAGGCCGTTCTTAGTCGGCCTTCCTTTAACTTACGAACCGATGTTGACTTATCGTAGGAAGAAACCTGAAGTTTGCTAGCCGCTGGGCGCTGGAGCCGGACGGGGCCTATTCTGGCATAAGCAGAACAGAGCCTGAATTTTTGTTCTGCTTAATTTCTAAATTACAGCAAAGTTTCTAAATCGGATATTCGCCCAAAATCCTGGTTTCCTGTACCGTCCCGGGTTTAAATGAATATAGTGACATTGACTAGTTTAAAGGGAGGAACATAAATCAATGGAATCATCAGAGCGCAATCGGCCAAAGCATCTCGCTTGGCATGAAACACTGGAAGTACATGAACTTGTTGCCTTTCAATCAATTGGGTTAATGAAATTGAAACATGCGATAGGAGAAGTAAGCGATGACATGCTGCGGAATCTTTATCTGCAATGCATTAAGGATATGGAAAATAACTTGAAGGAACTGACTCAATTTTATTCCTTGGCACCTCGTGAAACAGAGGAAGATGAAGAGGATTTTCGCAATCTTGGGGACGGTTTTTATGCTGGCGACCTATTAGTATTAACAAAAAGTTGTGTCAAGAATTATGGTGCCTCCATCACTGAAATAGCTACCCCTGTGTTACGAGATACATTAAATAAACATTTGCAAAAAGCGATTGAAACACACGGGAATGTCTTTGCCTATATGTTTGAGAGGGGTGAATATCCGGCATATGATTTGAAAAAACTGTTGCAGAATGATTTAAAGAATGCAAACAAAGCCTTGAAAATGGAATATAAATAGCTCTTCCGGATAACAGCAAAAGCTGGCGAATCAACCCATTTTTTAGAAGTGTGATGTGATAAGACCTATGTCGAATATACGATAAAAACGGTCCAGCATGGGTGACGGACCGTTTTCCCATTTACATACGTGAGAAATTAATTCGTCTTGGTTGTTTGGATCGTTTCATCCTCGGTGTCTTATACCCATGCTCAAAAATCCGGCCTTTTTCCATTTTACAGTGGGCAAATAGTGAGTCCAGCAGACCACCATGCTGATCAACTGCCTGTTGAAAAATTTTTGCCGCGACCCGGGCATCCTCCAAAGCGTGGTGGTGTTCAAACGTAATCCCGTGATGAACAGCGACTGTATTCAATTTATGATTCATTAGTTCCGGCCATACCCTTCTGGAAATATTTGCAGTACATAAATAATCCATTGACGGATATGGCATGTTAAAGTAATCCAGCGTATTACGGATTACGCTCATATCAAAACTGGCATTATGGGCGATCACCAGATGATCAGTAAGGTATTCGTTTATAGTTGGCCAAATTTCCGCAAATGTTGGCTGGTTTTCAACATCACGACTTGTAATTCCATGTACTTCAATATTGAATGAACTAAATTCCATCAACGGATTGATTAACGTATAGTATTCATCGATAATCTCATGTTCATTGGCAACCACAATCCCAACCGCGCACGGACTATGCCGTTTCGCATTCGCCGTTTCAAAATCAATCGACGTAAATATCATATGTACCTCCCCTTTGCCTTCATCATATCACAAAACCCTAAGAGCGCGCGTCTAACTTTGCTCACTTATCTGGCTAATTGCGGTGTGGAAAGCTTTCCCTGCATGAACTCTCAATAAGGATCCCAAATGTAGTTTCACTTTATCGGCGGTTTTGGTGCTTTTATCAGCGATTTTACCAATTTTACGGCGGATTGGTGAAATTCATCGGTGATTTCCAAAATTTTCAGGTTTTCAGGGATGGTATCAAGACTGAAACAAACCCAACATCGATAGCTATCCCTTTGCACTTTTTCAGCGTAGTTTTATTGTCTGTCTTGCTTGACTTTTCAACCGGAAAATTGTATTGTATGGATTAATATTTAAAATTATATAATTGTTTCTTATCCAGAGAGGTGGAGGGACTGGCCCTTGGAAACCTCGGCAACAGACTTGCGGAATTACAATCCCAGGTACTGTGCCAATTCCAGAAGCGTGATGCTTGAAGATAAGAAGAGTGCTAACGATAATGCAACAGTCTCTTCTTATCTTTAAGTAGAGACTGTTTTTATTCTTTACCAGGAGATGATGAGATGACTAAGAGAAGTATTGAAACAAGATTAGCACAACTGGGAAACAACAGTGATGCGTCTACAGGGGCTATTAATCCGCCTATTTATCTGTCAACCGCCTATAAACATCGGGGGCTTAACCAGTCAACCGGGTACGATTACACCCGGACAAAAAATCCGACCCGCTATCTATTGGAAGAAGGTATCGCCAATCTGGAAGCGGGTGATCAGGGGTATGCCTGTAGTTCCGGAATGGCAGCAATTCAGCTAGTGTTTTCGCTGTTTCATTCCGGTGATGAACTCATTGCAACAGAAGATATCTATGGCGGTACATACCGGCTGCTCGATCATTATGCCGATCACTATCAGATTCAGACGTCTTATAGTGATTTTACCGACCTGGGCCAAACCGAGAGTCTCATCACGAACAACACGAAGGCGATTTTAATTGAAACACCGACCAATCCATTGATGCAGGAAGTTGATATCAAACAGATTGCCAAGCTAGCGAAAAAGCATCAGCTATTATTAATTGTGGACAATACATTTCTCACCCCGTACTTACAACGCCCATTGGAGCTGGGGGCAGATATTGTGATTCATAGTGCGACCAAATATATCGGCGGGCATAATGATGTGTTGGCCGGATTGGTGGCAGCAAAGGGTAACGAGCTTTGTGAACAATTAGCAACCATTCACAATGCCTCAGGGGCGGTGCTTTCCCCATTTGATTCATGGTTATTAATACGCGGGTTAAAAACTCTTTCGCTAAGGATGGAAAAACATCAGCAAAATGCCAGAGACATTGCTCATTTTTTACGCGAACAGGATGAAGTAGTGGATGTGCTTTATCCTGGTAAAGGTGGTATGCTATCGTTCCGTCTCCAACAAAGTGACTGGGTAGATCCTTTTTTACAGCAATTACAATTAATTACATTTGCCGAAAGTCTAGGTGGTGTGGAAAGTTTTATTACCTATCCGGCAACACAAACCCATGCCGACATTCCAATTGAAGAGCGGGTGAAGCGAGGTGTAGACGATCGGTTATTACGTTTCTCTGTTGGGATTGAACAGGCAGATGACTTAAAGCAGGATTTAAAACAAGCATTATCCGCTTTAGTCAAAGAACCGCAACTTGGATAAAGAGAAATTTCTTTCGGTTCTGGTTTTCTCTTAAAATAGGACAGACGGATCCTATCATCAGTTAATACAGAATAAAATTAACAGCCTGCAAACATTGGGTGCAGGCTGTTTTTATATTGGCGTTTATCCAGTCAGGCAAGCAAACATTAGACTGGCGGTAGTTATTTTTTTAGTAATCTCACGCTTTACTCTTCAATAAAACTCTTGTCAACGAAGGCACTAAAATCCGGTTGTTCCTTAAGAAACTGCAAATCGAAGGAAGAATCCCCAAATTCCTGAATCGTATCTTCATCAACGTCATACACGAAATTCGTGCGTTTCCAGGCGCTTTCCATCACATCACGTTCCATTTTTTGTCCGGTAATGTCATAAATACTTTGAATGGTTATATCAATCGCTTCGTCCTGATGCTCATTAATATAATCAATAGAAGCTTTATGGGCATCAACCATTTTTTGTACCAATTCCGGATTTTCTTCTTTCAATTCAGAACTAGTTACAAACACTGCGGCCGGTAATGTTTCTCCAAACGATACTTCATCGAAATCAAGTAGAACATTTGCCCCTTCCTTCAGTTCCAACATTGATCCCCATGGTTCCGGAGCTGCGGCAATGTCAACTTCCCCTTTCTCAAACATCGTCGTATATTGGGCTGGTTTGCCAGTAACATGTTTCATCTGGCCGCCAGTTCGGTTTGAGGTAATCCCCGCTTCCTTCATATAGGTTTCATACTGGACATCATGTGTACAACCTATACCCGGAGTAATAAATGTAGCGTCCTTAATATCATCTACGGTCTTGATACCACTGTCTTTTCGGGATAAAATGACGGTTCCACCAGTCGATGAACCTGCAACTACCTCAACGTCCACTCCGGAAATGTAATTATTCATTGCCGGTCCCGGTCCAACAAGCCCGCCTTGGATTTCCCCGGCTGCCAGTGCGGTCATAAATTCTCCACCATCCGGAAATGTCTGGTATTCTACATCCACATCATCACCAAGTTGTTTTTCATATAGTTGTTTTTCAATAGCCACCATTGCTGGTGCGTGATTTAAGTTTGGAAAATAACCGATGACAATTTTCTGTTTATCACCAGAAGATCCAGATGCAGAGGAATTGCCGCCGCATGCACTTAATAACAATAAAAACGCCCCAATGACGAAAACAGTTAACGTCTTTCTCATTTAAAGTCCCCTCTCTTTGTGTGGTTATCATGTTTTTTCGATGTTCATCCTAAAATCTATTATGCTGCTTTTTCCAACCCCCATCGTTTTAGTACTTTGTTTTCAATCCGCTGAAATAGCAGCTGATCTGCTACTGAGCCAATGATCCCAATAATAATGATAATACCATAACCAAACTCATATTATTGAAATCAGATGCGTAGGAAAGAGTATATCCCAATCCGGGACCAGTGCTTAATAGTTCGGCTGCCATTAATGCTCGCCAGCTGAATGCCCAGGCCAGGCGAACACCGGTTACGGCATGCGGGATCGATGCTGGTACAACAACTTTTAAAAATAAATCGAAGCCACTTGATCCCATCGTTCGTGCTGCTTGTAAATAGATGGGCGATACGTTTTTTACACCAGTTCGCATATTCATCGTCATCACAAAGGTTCCACCAATAACAACGACAAAAATAATCGATGTCTCCCCAAAGCCAAACCAGATAATCGCAAGCGGTACCCAGACAATACTAGGAACACTTTGGAGCGCCAAAATCATCGTGCCTAGGGTTTCATCTGCTGTTCTCACTGTTGCAAGCAGGAATCCAAGCCCGGCGCCGATTAGAATCGAGATGATCAGGCCGATGAATAAATGCCGAAAACTTGCCAATAAATCATAGACAAGCGTCATATCTAGTAATCCTGAATAGATGGCATTGAATACAGAAAGCGGACTTGGTATCATCGATTCAGGCCAAATGCCAAGAAGGACAATTCCCTGCCAAATGAAAAGGAGTAGAACAAAAAAGATGATTCGTTTAAAAACTACCGGCATAATCAAGTTCCTCCCGTATGACCTGGTCAATTTCTGTCTTCAAAATCCTCATGATTTTCTTTTCCCATTTCGCCATATCCTCCTGTCGTCTCGGGCGGTCAAGCTTGATCTGAAAGTCTTCAATCATCCTTCCCGGTCTTGCCCCCATCACCAGCACCCGGTCAGACAGTTTAATCGCTTCCCGGATACTATGGGTCACAAAAATAACCGTTTTTTTCGTTTCCAGCCAAATTTTTTCGACCTCGTCTTGCAAGACACTTCTCGTTTGCTCATCCAATGCAGCGAACGGTTCATCCATTAACAAAATTTGCGGATTCATGGCCAATACTCTGGCAATCGCCACACGCTGCTGCATTCCGCCAGAAAGTTCGTGTGGATAATGATCGGGAAATTTGCTGAGCTGTACCATTTGCAAATATTTATTCGCGATTTGTGATTGCTCCTGTTTACCGAATTTTTTTCGTAACGGGAACATGACATTCTCTTTGACACTTAGCCAGGGAAATAAAGCTGCCTCCTGAAACACCACCCCCCTATTCGGATCTGGTCCAATAATATTGTTCTTATCCAGGAAAATCGACCCTGATGTAGGTGTTTGCAGTCCGGCGATCAATGACAACAATGTCGACTTGCCACACCCGGACGGTCCGAGTAAAGAGACAAATTCCCCTTCATTGATGGTCAGTTGAATATTGTTTAATACAAGTAATGGTTCATTTTGTTTTTTTTGAAATTGTTTGGATACCCCATCGACATGTAATTCCACCCTGTAATGCCCCCTTTTTATATAGTCTATAATTCTGATAAAATTAGTAAGTTTAATGGGAATTAAAATGATTGTAGCATGGTTTTTATATTTTTCCAATAGGTGACTCGCCTATTTTTCAAAAAAACAGATAAAAATACTGTGAATTTGCTTGAAAAATTGATATTATAGAGTAAACCACTAGGAATTAAAGGGACAAGGAAATGATTCGGATCTGATTGAAATGCTGTTATTGATCGAGTTTGCACCTGGCTCGATCGAGTTTTATATGCTCTCGATCAACTTTGCATCTGGGTCGATCAACTTTCATGCGCTATCGATCAACTTAGCGCCCAGGTCGATCAACTTTCATGCGCTATCGATCAACTTTGCATTTGGGTCGATCGATGTAAAGCGTATTTTTTCAGTGATCCCGAAAAGTTCTTCTTATTAGCACATTGTGTAACTAACTTGAATTTCAACCATACTAATTCTAGCTTTGATGACTCGGTACTACTGGTGGATGAACCCCTTCAGCAGTTACATGCCAACAAAAATTCATGGATAAGGGAGTGACTTATGAATGAAAATCGCACAGGATATGACACAATTAATTGGGGATACACCCGTTGTGAAATTAAATAAAATTGTTCCTGAGGATGCAGCAGATGTCTACGTAAAATTGGAACAGTTTAACCCAAGTAAAAGCGTTAAGGACCGGGCAGCGTATAATATGATTAAAGTTGCGGAGGATCAAGGTGCCCTGAAGCCTGGAGCAACCATTATTGAACCAACCAGTGGCAACACGGGAATCGGCCTGGCCATGAATGCCGCGGCAAAAGGATATAAGGCCATTATGGTTATGCCGGATAACAGTACCGCAGAGCGAAAAAATATCTTGAAAGCGTACGGAGCCGAGGTAGTCCTCACCCATAGCGAAGAAAAGATGCCCGGTTGCATTAAAAAGGCTCTGGAACTACAAAAGGAAATTCCGGGAAGCTTTATTCCACAGCAATTTGAAAATGAAGCAAACGCCGATATTCACAGGACAACTACAGCGCTGGAAATTTACGAACAAATGAATAGCAAACTCGATGCATTCGTTTGTACAGCAGGAACCGGTGGAACAATTACCGGTACTGGGGAAGTTTTGAAAGAAAAAATTCCCGGGCTGACAATCACTGTTGCAGAACCTAAGGGATCCCCTGTCCTGTCGGGTGGCAAACCAGGCAAACATAAACTGGTTGGCACAAGCCCCGGATTTGTGCCGAATATCTTAAACACCGACATCTATGACGAAATTATGCAAATCGAGGACGAAGATGCCGTTAACATGTACCGTCAATTACCGCAACAGGAAGGGATTTTTATCGGTCTGTCCGGATCTGCTGCGGTGTATGCAGCCATTGAAGTTGCCAAACGATTAGGCAATGGAAAAAAAGTACTATCCATGGCGCCTGACAGCGGTGAACGTTACCTGAGCATGGACTTGATTTAATTAGGAATAGGGGCGTTCTTCTGTCCAAGCCAAAGGGAGAGCAAATGTTTATCGGCGATTTTTTTATCGTTTATCAACAATTCAACTACATTTATCAGCGGTTTTTGCGATTTTATCGACGAATAGGCGGTTTTCCAATTTATGGTGGGCGTCGAACCTGTCCTCGTGTCCCATTTTCGCTTGACATTTGATTAAGTTGCCCGTATAGTATGTATTAATAATTGAATAAATATTTGAATTTATTCTTATCCAGAGAGGTGGAGGGACTGGCCCTGGGAAACCTCAGCAACAGGCGTATGTACTGTGCTAATTCCAGAAGCGTAATGCTTGAAGATAAGAAATGCTTAAACACACGGTGCCAAGCCTCTTCTTATCGACAGTAAGAAGAGGCTTTTTGCTACCATATAATTTAAAATCCAAGTATACAGGGAGGAAAACAAAATGACGAAGCGTAGTTTGGAACAACGGTTAAAAGAAGGTACGGTTATTGCCGGGGAAGGATATTTATTTGAACTGGAGCGCAGGGGATATCTGCAGGCGGGCTCGTTCGTTCCAGAAGTCGCACTGGATAATCCAGAGGCATTAAAACAAGCTTACCGCGATTTTATGAATGCGGGATCAGATGTGGTACTGGCTTTTACCTATAATGCCCACCGTGAGAAAATGCGCATTATAGGTAAAGAAGAATTGTTGGAGCCATTAAACCGGAGTGCTATCCGCCTGGCAAAAGAGGTCGCCAAGGAACATCCGGTTGAAGAGGCGCTTGTCGCCGGAAATATTTCCAACACGAATATCTTTGACCCGAAAAATCCCGAGTCACAGGAACTAGTCCGCAGCATGTTTGCGGAAATGGTAACTTGGTGCAAACAAGAAGGGGTCGATTTCATTAATGGCGAAACATTTTATTATTATGAGGAAGCACTGATTGCATTGGAAGAAATCACTAAACAGGGCTTACCAGCTGTTATCACCTTTGGATTAATGGGCGAAAACATCTTGCGGGATGGCTACACGGTGGAAGAGGCCTGCAAACTTCTTTCCGAAAAAGGTGCACTCGTCGTTGGGATGAATTGTTTCCGTGGACCAAATACGATGCAGCCATACCTTGCCAACATCCGTCATAACGTTGATGGATATGTTGGAGGACTGCCAATCCCATACCGGACAAATGACGAACATCCGACCTTCTTTAACTTGCCAGATGGTGGGTGTAGTTGCCACTTACCATTGGAAACAACTTTCCCAACAGCACTTGATCCGCTCTATCATAATCGATATGAACTGGCGGAATGGGCCAAAGAGGCAAAAAGCATCGGCATCAATTATATTGGTTTATGCTGCGGAGCTTCACCTGCCATGTTGCGGGCAGTAGCGGAGGCAGCTGGCGTGGAAACCGTTAATTCCAAGTACTCCCCTAATATGGAAAAACACTTTTTATTTGGGAATGATGAGACATTGAAGAAGCATAATTTGGACTATCGGTTAAAGGCTTAACGGAAACTGAAAAACGTGAAAGGTCAGCCCCTCCCCGATTGGTGAGGACAGGCTGACCCTATTTCATCATTTAATATGCGTGGTAATGGGTAGTTATTTTATTTTCGCACCTGTCCATTCCCATAAATATAAAATTTACTTGATGTCAATGCACGCAATCCCATTGGTCCACGCGCATGCAGTTTTTGTGTGCTGATACCGATCTCCGCTCCATAGCCAAATTCAGCACCATCGGTAAATCTGGTCGAGGCATTATGATAAACAGCAGCTGCATCAACCAGCTGTAAAAATTGCTTGGCATGCTCGTTATCTTCCGTAATGATCGCCTCCGAATGTTTCGTGCCATAATGATTAATATGCTCAATCGCTGCTGTACATGAGTCAACCTGGTTCACACTGATACAAAGACCAAGATATTCCGTATACCAGTCTTCTTCAGTTGCGGGTTTTGCTTGGGAAAAGGCTGCACATACCGCTTCATCCCCATGGATCTCCACACCATTTTCAGCCAGCTTTTCTAACAGGCTTACACCGTTTTGCTTCAGCCACTTTTCATGAATGATTAGTGATTCAATCGCGTTACAAACGGATGGGCGTTGTAGCTTGGCATTTAAGACAATCGCTTCAGCCATCTTAGGGTCAGCTGCTTCGTCAATATAAATATGACAGTTACCAGCACCAGTTTCGATGACTGGTACAGTGGATTCACGTACAACGGTATCAATTAAATTCTTACCGCCGCGAGGGATTAGCACATCCAGGTAATCATTTAAATGGAACAATTCTTTGGCTGTTTCCCTGCTTGTGTCCTCGATTAACTGTACCGCATCAACCGGCAAAGCACTGTTGGCAAGTGCATGGCGAATGACTGCAACAAGTGCCTGATTGGAAAATTTAGCGGAAGAACTTCCTCTTAGAATAACAGCATTTCCGGTTTTTAACGCCAGGGTTGCGGCATCGACTGTTACATTTGGTCTTGCTTCATAAATCATCCCGACGACACCGATCGGAACGGATTTCTTTTGCAGTTGCAGACCGTTTTCTTTTTCAATGATCTCCAGCGTTTCTCCAAGCGGATCTTTTTGTAACACTAATTGCCGGATGGCCTGTGCCATATCGTTTACTCTGGCTTCATTCAGCATGATTCGATCAAGAATGGCATCAGACAACCCTTTTTCTTTCCCTTGTTCAATATCTCGTTCATTTTCCACCAGGATGACCGACTTTTCACCCAAAAGCTGATCGGCAATTAATTCCAACGCTTGATTCCGTTCTTCAGTCGTTGTACCTGTCAATGCAAAACTTGCTTTTTTGGCAGATTGCCCTTTTTGTCTAACCTCATTCACAAAATCCCCTCCCCTATTTTTGGTGTCTTGACCCAGCCATCACGATGAATCACCTCGACAAATGGCACAATGGATGTCTTTCCTTCAATGACTTGTTGCAGTTCTTCGGATGAACAGTTTACCTCGCCTTTTCCGAGCAAACCTCTGGAACCATAGACCTCTACCACATTTCCTTTTTGAAACGATCCGCTCAACTTGAAGACTCCAGCAGGTAATAAACTTTTTCCGTGAAAGAGAATCGCTTCTTCGGCTCCCTGGTCAACGTAAATGTTTCCCACTGCTTCCGAGTGCAAGGCAATCCATTGTTTTCTTGTGTTGATCGATCTTACGGAATGACTGGTAACATAGGTGCCATCCCCATTTCCATCTAACACTTCCAGCAGTTTGTTTTTGCCTGCTCCCCGGCCAATAAACACGGGGACACCGAGTGAAGTTGCTGTTTTCGCTGCTAGCAGTTTGGATCTCATTCCACCCGTCCCCACGTTGGATCCTGCTTCACCGGCATTGGCTAACATACCCTCAGTAATCGTATCCAGCATATCAACGCGTTTCGCTTGGAAATTGGTGTTTGGATTGGCATCATAAAGCCCGTTAATATCGGTCAAAATCATTAACTGATCAGCATGTACAAAGCCACTGACAAGTGCGGATAACATATCATTATCACCAAAGGTCAATTCTTCTGCCGATACCGAGTCATTCTCATTAATAATTGGTACCATCCCTCGCTCCAACAGTTCTTCCATCGTTGCGAAGGCATTCCTGTAACGCTCCCGGCTGGAGAAATCACTGCGGGTTAGTAAAATTTGTGCCGGTGTCAGGTGATAGTGAGCAAATCTTTCCATATAGGATTGGATTAACAGACTTTGCCCAACTGCTGCTGCCGCTTGTTTCCCTTTGATCGTCACTGGTCTTGTGAGATAACCCAATCCGGAAAAACCTGCCGCGATTGCTCCGGATGAGACAAGTATTACCTCGTGACCAGCTTTTCTAAGTGCAGCAATGGCGGCCACATGATCAGCCAATTTTTCATGATCAATTTGCCCTTTATTATTGGTTAACGAACTACTGCCAATTTTTACCACAATACGTTTTTTGCTCATTCGATTACACCTACCCTTGAACATCCTTTTTTGGAATACAAAAAACCCTCCCGTCCTTAAAAAATAAAAGGACGAAAGAGTTTATACTTCCGCGGTACCACCCATTTTGAATGTTTGCACATCCCGCTTTTCTTCAATAACGCTGAAGGGGGCGCCCATGGATTAGATGGGACTCGGAAGGCAGGTTCTATGACTTGACGGTGACGAAATCTCCCAGCTTATCAATCTCGCTCTCTAACACCCCAGGGGTCATATACTAATCCTTCGTTGACGTTCTTTATTATTATTTCTATTATGAACAGGAACCTTCTCCATGTCAAGAGCAGGGCGCAATGTTCTTCATATTCCCACTAATCCTGATCAACGACCTCGTTTTCCATCTTCCCGATCTGATCAATTTCCAAGGTTACCACGTCCCCTGCTTTAAGAAATTGTGGCGGATCCATCGCAACCCCGACGCCATTCGGTGTACCCGTCATAATGATATCCCCCGGTTCCAATGTAATAAAATCGCTGATAAACTCAAGCAAAAACGGAATATCAAAAATTAGTTTGTTTGTATTAGAATCTTGACGTTTTTCGCCATTCACAAACGAGCGAATAGACAGGTTATGCGGATCACGAATGTCGTCTGCGGTTACCACCCATGGTCCGATTGGTGTGCTTCGATCATGTGTCTTACCCTGCAGCCATTGTGGGGTTCGTTTTTGCAGATCCCGTGCTGACGTATCATTGCCAATTGTGTACCCCGCCACATAATCCAGGGCTTCTGCTTTCGTAATCTGTGATGCTTCCTTTCCAATCACAACCGCTAATTCCACCTCATAATCCAGTTTATTGGTAACCTTGGCCTTTTCAATTGCGTCTTCAGGGCCAATTAATGCATTTGGAAATTTCGCAAACAAGACCGGAATCTCCGGGATATCACTTTTCATTTCCGCTGCATGATCCGCATAATTTTTGCCAACGCAAATAATTTTGGACGGTTGGGAAATCGGTGTACCTAAGTTCACTTCTTGTCGATCATATAACTTCATCTCATCTGTATGTACGGATATATACTCATAGGCCTTTCGCGCTTGATTCAATGTAAATTCACCCATGGAAAAAAAGTCATTCGGATCGGTGGGAAGCAGGTTTTCCAATACCCTCAGTCTGCCATAATCATGATTGGATTGTAATAACGCCCGCAATCCTTCCTGTAAGTCTGCTACTCTGCCATCAATCATACAACCGATTCGATACGCACCTGGTTTGTTGTTAAACTTATAGCTTACTAATTTCATTTCAACCACCTCGTTAATTATTTACGATATTCAGTTTGGCACGCGTTACCCGCATCAAAATGGACATGATTAAGGATCAGCCTTTATACTGGTATTAAAAACAATGGAGGTAAAAATAATGGAAAACTGGGAACGGCAAGTGGCCCGGATTTTAGGAGTGCCAACTACCGATATCATGGAAAATTATTATGGAAAAAACCAAGCCAATGCATTACAGGTCAACGAAGAACAGCTTCTTACATTCTATGATTATTTACGTGACGAACTGGCCTTTCCTTTTGCGGCAACTTATCAAACAAACGGCGTATCAACTCAAACTTCTGCAATTACCTGTATCAAGCTGGAACCGGAAATACAGGTAGATGTTTCGTACGGGATCAGGATAGAATGTGAAAAAGAAGGAGAAAAACTGATCCTGCCATTGACTGCGATCATCGCGGATAAGAAAGATACGAATTATTCTCCAATTCAGCTTTATCAAACATGGGTGCAGAAATACAAGTAAAAGGTTAGCCTGCTTGCCAAGTATCCTCTTTACTAGCCCTAATGTGAAAAACCATTTCTTCACCCTGCTGTACCTGTTCTACTTTGCCAATTGATTCCAAATAGATTAGCCGGGTTAGAATCGCCATAAAGGAACTCATTTCGAGACCCGGAGAGATCGTTCCATATACTTCATCACATACTTGCTGTGCCGTTCGATACTGTTTGTTTTCCATAATTTTCAATACTTGTTCCAGTCGATGATCATGCCGATCCCTAATCTCATTTACCCGGCCCTGGAACCGGTCAATGGTTTCACCATGTCCGGGCAGAGCAATATTGGTTGGGTAGCCGGCCATCAGCTTTAATGATTGGTAGTAGTCATGAAGCGGATTTTCTTCCCTGCCTGCCCACAAACCAATAACCGGGGAAACATGTTGTAGGACATGATCACCAACAAGCATGATTTGACTGTCCGGCTGATAAAAACAGAAATGATCTGGTGCGTGCCCTGGCGTCCAAATCGCTTCATATTTTTTATTACCTAATTGAAGGTGCTGACGGTTTCTATAGATCCCATCCGGTTCAAAATCGTAAATAAATGAATTATCTGCTTGTCTGGCAGGCTTGGGTCCTCCATGTTTTTGGACTAAATGAATCAACCGTTCGTTTGCATCAATTGTACAAAAATACTGCATTTCCTGATACCCAAGATCAGATACAAATACAGGCACACCAACCTGTTGTTGAAACCACTTCGCCAGCCCAATATGATCCTGATGGGTATGCGTTAATACGACTTTGTTGATCTTGATTCCTGTTGCCAACACCTGTTTCCAAATATTTAACGCTTCCTGTGCATATACGCCTGTATCAATAACCGTATAGCCATTATCCCCCTCCAGCAAATAACAGTTGACTTCCCCCATACCTCCCGGGAAACGAACGACTAATTTTTTTATCCCTTCCGCAACTTGCTCCAACATGTCACTTTCCCCTTCTATTTACCCAAAATTTCTAAATTATAATAAGTTTACCCGTTAATGAAACGGAATGCAAAGACAATGCTCCCTTCGTATTTTTTAAAAAGGCGGCCACCAACATGTTTGGTAACCGCCTTCTGTTTATATTTTTCCTACATAAATTGTTTAAAAGTTGTCCGCTCTCTTCAAGCGGTTTCCATCGTTTGTCGAGCAGATTTGACCTTTGTTTAGCGGTCCCCGCAACTTTTAAATCTCCTTCCCTCACACCATTCTACTTCCAAATAGATTGATATTTTTTCCGATACTTGTCCGATTCTTCAGTTTCAATTAAATCCAAAGCGATATGTTTAATGAACGGATCCTGTACTTGATCATACAAATTTTTCAGAGACTGGATGATATCATAGCGAATCAAAGTATAGTTTTTTTCTTGTGTACATTTTTCAAATCTTGTCGTAAAGTGATGCACAACCATTTCCTTTTGTGTTTTGCCCGCAAGACCGACTTTCCAAATGGATTGAAGACTATGTCGGGCAGTAACAATTTTTTTATCCTTCGTCACTTCCCACAATGTCGGAAAGTCTGTTAACATTCGCTTGTCGGGATCACTTATCGCCAAATGAGCTAAGAACTGTGCTGATCTTGACCTTTTATACGGATCTGGGTCGGTTAAATCGTCTTTTAACTGATCCCATACTTCATAGGACCAGCCCACTTTCGCGTTCGTTGCCACCAATATATGGAGATACGCCTCGTACTGGACATTTTTATCCTGCGACTGCAACGCATCAAAATGGGATTGTATATGAGGATCCATACGCAACATTCCTTTTTCAGTTACTTTTACTTCTTATCCGCCAAAGCTTCCTTTAAATTTTCCAACTCTTCTTTGGTTAGCGTCACACCTTTTCCCATTTTTTCCTTATCAGGCGCCCAATCCCGGATATCATATTTCGGATCACGACCATTCCAGCTAATGAAGTTCAATTCCTTCGTCCAACCTTTTGGGGATTCGGAAAGTACTGCAATCGTTTCAATGATTTCGTATTTAATATCTGCCATCTTAAAACCTCCATCATGTTTGGATATTTTCATTATAAAGGATCACACATATAACACAAATCAGCAAAATTTATTTTTGAGGGTTAAAATAAATCCAAAATTCGACACGCATATCATATTTTGATCAAATCTTTTAGCGGATCCCTCCTATTTTTCAATTTTAAAGCCAAAAATAAAAAAATAGACTTTTTTGATATTGTCCCTAAATCATATCTTCTGCTCCGAACAAACTTTTTTATCCCAAACGACTACTAACATTTATCCTTTTTTCGAATGGCTGGCTACCTAAACAGCCATACTAAGAAAAACGTTGGATAAGGAGTGGTCGATATGGGTGAATACAGTCATTTTCGCTTTGGACAAAAGGCACCAAATAACGGTATCTATCGGGAAATTGGTGAAACAGGCAACAATGTCAATGATCCAAAAGTTGTTAAATTAAAAGCAGGCGAGAAATTTCCACAGAACTCAAATCACGACCGGGTTTGGACATATGAGAAAGGATAAATGGGATTTCAACCATATGAATGGCGGTGAGGCACTATTCATATGGTTGCCCGCTTCACAAACATCGAGCCTAAGATTTCAGTGCTCCTCAGAAATAATAGGTTACGTATACTAACAAAAACAGGAACCTCAATGAGTGAGATTCCTGTTTTTTCAAGTTGGCTGTTTAATTCTTTACCGAAAGTAACAGGCTTCAATACTTTATGCCTACAAGTTCTTAAAAAACAACCTTATCACATCCGCACCACCAATAAACGTTCCCAGCGAGCTTCCCAGATTCGCCAGGACGACAATTAACAGAATACGCGTAACTTTGTTATGCCAAAAACCTTTAAAGCTGAACACATCTTCAGACAGATTTTCGAAATCACTAACGTGCGGCCGGCGGAAATAGGCCTGAACAATGCCAGCAAACCACCCCGCAGCGATAAAAGGATTTAGCGAGGTAATGGGCGCTGCAATAAACGCGGTAATAATGGCGAGCGGATGTCCCAGGGCAATGATCGCCCCGAGTGCTGAGAATGAACCATTCCACAAGATCCAGCTAATGGTTTGTTGCCACCCGGCAGCCGGATTCGCCAAAAAAGTATAAACAATCAATGCAATAATCAGTATTGGTATCGACCAGCCAATAATTTTAGGCGCTTTTGATTTGGGTGGACGTTCCGATAATTTTTTGAGATCATGTTCTTTATATATTTCCTTTGTGATTCCAGGAACATGAGCTGCACCAAGGACGGCAACGATTTTTTTGCCCGGTGCGTTTTTTATTTTCTGGGCCAAATACTGGTCACGCTCGTCAATTAATGGTGTTTTTAACCTGGGAAAACCCTCGGTAAAGTCGTTTAGAATCGTATCGATGGTATCCCGGTTCTTCATCTTTTCCAATTCTTCTTCGCTAATACTTTCTTTGCTAAAAATACTGCCGATAATTTGTGTCAGTAGGGTCGCTTTCCCTTTAAAACCAATGCTTCCCCAGATCCGGGAAAAGGTAATTTGAATATTCCGATCTGCTAGTACCAGCTCTGCATCAGTCTCTTCAGCTGAACGGATGCCTTGAATCATTTCTTGCCCCGGATTGATACCGAATTGTTTGGCCATCCGCCGCTGAAATGAGGAGATAGCTAGATTCATTAAGAGCAATGTTGCTTTTTTGTCCTTAATCACTTGAAAAATATCGGTATCCTTCCACTTATTTCCTTCCATAATGGATTGGTAGCGTTGCTCATCCAATTCGATGCAAACGGAATCGGGCGCCTCTGCCTCAATCACATCTTTAACCTGTTCTGCACTGTGTTTGGAAACATGGGCTGTACCGATCAATATGAATTCCTTATCGTCTACAGTAAGTCTTGTTATATTTTCCTCCGACATGGTTACCTTCCTTCTACGTTCAGCATGAAACATAATTGTAATTACTATTATAATCATAAACCAGATGGAAGGAAATTAGAATGAATAATTTTGGTTTAACAATGGAACTAACTAATTGGCAATTCGACAAAAGACAATTCCTTCTTTTTTGTGCTGCTTACATGAATCTGTCTATCATGCAAGTGAACAATCCAATCCTGATGATAAGGACTGCAAATCATGAAAATGTTGCTTTTTTGACTTTTACGTATGTTTTTAACCCTGTTTCCTTCTCATCAACGCCATTGCCAAAAAGCCTGCTCCAACACCAATCGTTCCGCCAGCACCCGGGTTAACGGCAAGCATACCGATCCCCGATCCAAGGACAACGCATCCCACGAAGGCTAATCCATCACTTCCATTTTTCATGTTTTCCCCACCTTTGCTTATTCAATTTTTTTCAGTTAATTCAACTTGTTATATATATATACGAACAAACAACGAATTAGTTTCGTGTAACAATGGACGAGCTGTTCAAAACGGTAAAATAAAAACTAAACTGATTTGAAATAACCAGTTTAGCTTTCATACTTCTTTTTCCGCCTTCGCTTTTCCATGACTTTGCGAATCACCGGATAAATAACCGGGCCATATTTGATTAACATCCTGATAATACGTTTGATTGCCATCTCCTCCAATACCGGGCAGTTATTTATATACTTCCGCTAATTGGAGGATTTATGAATCGGTTAAAGGGTCCTTATCGATAACTTTTTTCTTTTAAATCACATCTAAAAAGCATAAATAGAAATATATTAGGCACCTTTCGAAACTAATCAATGTTTGGTTTAATTCACTCACCTGTATAGGATACAATACGCTTTAAAAGAGTGGAAATCCAGCTCGCACCCTTAAGGATGCGACTGGTGATAAAAAAGGTTCGGATACAATGGGGATATTTCAATCCACGCACCCATAAAGAATGCGACAGCGATTTCTCGCAAAAACGGCTAAAATAAGCGTATTACCAT
The DNA here is from genome assembly GCF_040812445.1 of Lentibacillus sp. L22. Lineage (NCBI taxonomy): Bacteria > Bacillati > Bacillota > Bacilli > Caryophanales > Bacillaceae > Lentibacillus > Lentibacillus sp. L22. The sequence goes on from NZ_JBFNXI010000008.1 coordinate 53,109, forward strand.
CTGATCCCGAAAATTATTACCATGATAATACATCTAATACTCAGTATTGCACATATAATTGGTAATGTCACCAAATTTAAATATTTTTTAACGCTCCTTAAAATCATACTTGATCATATTTATACGGTTGCATTATAATCAACTATACTACCAAAATTACAAAGGATGCCAATTATGACTAACGATAACATACCAAAAAATGAAAAGAGCATTGTACTAACTGGTTTCATGGGCGTTGGGAAAACTACTGTTGGCCAACTTCTTGCTAACAAACTTAAACGTCCTTTCGTTGATATCGATGATGAAATAGAAAAGGAGTACCGAATGGCTGCTACGGAAATTTTTAAAACGATTGGTGAAAAAGCATTTCGGCAGAAGGAAATAGAAACTGTCATTCGTCACGCAAAACAAAGATGTAAAATTATCTCATTAGGTGGCGGAGCATTTATGCAGGAAAAAATAAGAGGTGCCTGTCTGGAGAACTGCATCGTTGTCCACCTTGACATTTCCTGGGAGCTATGGAAAAAACGGATGGAGATGTTAGTAGATACCCGTCCTATTTTACAAAACAAAAAAATTGAAGAAATTGAAGCTTTGTTTTACAAACGTAGGAATGTGTATTCAAAAAGTCATTCAACATTATTGACGGATAGCAACAATGAAGAGGAAGTAGCAGAACATATTATAAACATGTTAAGGCTTTAATATTCTGTAGAATACATTGGGAGCGACAATTCATGAATACAATCATCACTCCCAATCTCCTACAACTTCCTGCATTGAATTAATCAGTTCTCTTAATTTATTGACCGGCACCTGTCCGGGCGCCGAGCTCCGCTTCCCTACACCAAAAGTAATGATTGATCCATAAGCCCAGCCCATGATTCGACTTAAACTTCCGATCTTTCCCATCGACATACTAACTACCGGTATATTTAATGATTCATCCGCTTGTTTTGTCCAATCTAATAGCCGTAATACATCATTTTTAGTTTTTGGCATAACCGCTAGTTTGGCAACATCCGCTCCAAAGGACTCTTCAAGACGCACATGCTTCATCATTTCCTCATTTGTGGGGGTATTTTTAAAGTTATGATAGGATAGAATCAACTGTTTATTGTTATCTCTTGATAATTTTCTTAATTGTTTAATATGTAAAGGGTCATTAGATACCTCAAAATCTATCACATCAACCGGTGTACTTTCACAAACTTTACCTAATAACGCAACCTTTTCTTCCTCTGATAAAGATATTTTTTCTCCTCCTTCCTTTTCCGATCTAATCGTAAAAAGAACCGGAATATTGCTAGCAGTAGAAATCATGTCAACAATCATCAAAACCTTGTCCGTATCATAGATTCCTTCAAAAAAGTCTGCCCGCCACTCGATAAGATCAGGACTTTGAGGGATAATCGCTTTCAGTTCATCATTGATTTCATTCTTATTCCGTCCAATTAATGGTGTGCATATGTAGGGTATCTTTTTATCCCCGAATAAATTCATTTTCTTCTCTCTCCCCATATATAATAAGATAAACGTATCATACCATATTTCTTAAAAGGTGGAACAGTTTATGCCGACGAAATTTGTTGAAAAACGGCAGTGGGAGTATGAAAAAATGCATTTAAAAACAAAAATTCACCTTATTCCCGCCCCCTGTTCCACTATTCCTTTCCCTTATCCGTATTGCGATTACTAACAAGACGTAACACATACCAAAAGACCGCTGCTATGATAAGCGTTATGAGGACCCTTGGGAAGTAACCAATTTGATAATCCTTGAGAATTTGACCGCTCAATAAAGCGGCAATAACACCGATGAGCACCGGAATTCCTTGTGTTGATTTACCTTGATCTGCCATTTGACCACCTCCAAATGTGTTATTTATCATTATTATCATTTATTTGCAACAAACTCAGCCAGATCCTCTGCTTGTGTATCCTCTCTTGGGATGCCTTTCCTATACACTCGCCGCACTACCACCCGCCAGCAAATTAAATAAATTAGCACTGATACCCCAAGTGCTAAACCCATCACTTGTATAAACGAAACTCCTGCAAATAATCTTAATATAAATCCTACAAAGACAAAAATGGCCCCCCATAGTCCAACTAATACATAAAATACCGTGTTAAGTCGGTGATTCCCCCAAAAGTAATACCACAATAAACTCATTGCCGTTACAAAAATAAACATCGAAACAAAAAGGACATCTGTCATCCAGTATTCTACCTTTCCACCATTTACAAACATATTGAGAGAAAATAAAATAGCAATCCAAACAATCGTGAGAGCACTCAATAACAGGAGACTCATGAATTTTGCATGTATGATATTCGTTTTTGGAACGGGCAATGTTTGCAAGAAGGTCAGCTGCCTGTTTGCTTCATCACGTTCCAACCCTACTATCAAGCGACCAAATGCCAACACAAGTCCCATTATGGCTATTAATACATACGACGACTCTGTACTAACCACTCCCAATACGCGCGGCCCCAGAACCCACATGACAAGGACACCACCGATTCCAATCAGACTATAAAACCGTGATGCTTCCCGCCATGAAAAGCCCATATTTTCTATTTCTCTGCCAATCAATGCCTTCATTCGGTCGCCCTCCTTGTTCGCCGCTTTTTGGCTGATCTTAACGTTCCCTCCAAATACTTCCGGTAAGCCGTCATCGCCCAACACCAGCATAACAACCAAATGACGATAAGTATTACCGCTCCGATTCCTACTGTGATCATAGGATAATCATGCAACATAGAGTCAAAAGTTTGTACCCCTCGTTTGGCTAAGCCTCCCCGTCCTCCCCACATAATCAACAAGAAAAACAAGAAAACCACACTTCCTGTTGTCCCCTTTGTCCCGGAACGAAAAAACAGACCGTGATAGACGGCAAGAGAAACCGGAAAAAAGAAGGCATTTAAATAGAGAACCGTCCATAGTCCAGGCTCAATTGGTTGGCCTAATCCCGGCGTGAATACTCCCAACAACAAAGCAAACCATAACAAACCGCCAACACTTAAAACAAAACTGGAAATAACTCTGGCGGTAACCACTTCTTCTGCTTTAACGGGCAGCATTCGGGCAAATCTGTAAAATCCTGCATCTGCTTCACTGGATAACCGGCTAACGGCGTAAATCCACAGTAAAGTATAAGGAATAAATACACATAACAAACCAAATACAACGGTTACTGTCATTTTATCAACATCCAAAATATCCTGAAACCAGCCATAGATGAATACACCTTGCCACATCATCAACATTTCCAACAGCAACGGAATGAACAAACAGCTAAGAATCATCCACCTATGCCCATACCAATCATCTTTGATTAAGTCCCAAATTGTTCCCGCCCGCATACCTGTTCCTCCTCTCGAAAATAAAGTCTTTGTACATTTATCCTTTCATAGACATAGCTTGCAATAGCCATTTACATCTGTCTGTTTTTCAATTCCTCAGCCTTCTGTTCTAGTTTAACTAAACCAGGCTGCTCCACTTCATGCGGAAACCCCCGCTTTTGGATGCGCTGTATCGATATCCGCCAGCAGAAGCCATACACAACCAATGAAAAAATGAACAAGACAAGAATCCATAGCGGTTGTTCCTTTAATTCCAGTAAAAAGTGAAATCCATAGAGAAAAAGAACAGCCCAAACTACAACCGACACCACATATATCCCATTACTCCATTTACGATATCCCAAAATATAATATCGAAGCAGATTTTCTGCCAACAGCAACAACATAATCGAAACGGCAAATAAAACGGACACGGATGCTATTAACGTCCAATTACTGTTCACAATTAAATTTAAGGAAACAAGCACCGCCATCCACAGAAAAGCTTTTCCACAGGCGATCAGAATACTGAGGAATTTAGCATGAACAATCATGCTTTTCGTAATTGGAAGTGTTTGTAAAAAAGCCATTTGCCGTTTGTGACTGTCTTCCTGCAACGAAGCATTCATCCCCATACCAACAAAACCGATACCTCCAAACAGGATGATGGAAGTAATCGCATTAGGGGCAAGAATATCGAAGAAGGTTGGACCTAACAGCCAGAGAAATAAAACAGCCATAAGCATTGCAAAACCAATCGTGACCAGGTGTTCTTTACGATCTGGTGAAATCCTCATCGCTTCCAGTTCACGTTGAACCAGCATCCGCATTGGTCATTCCTCCTTATGCCCCGTTAACAATACAAATAATTCCTCCAGTTTCAACCGTTCCGCGTCCCATTTACCGGAATTGCGTTTTTGAAATTCAGCAAAATTATCGGTATACCCAACGTAACTACCCATTGCGGGTTGAACTTGAAACAGATAGGGATGTTTCGCCAGCTTATCCGCATGGTCGTCATAGATTACAATCCGCCGATAACGGATAATGGCGGTTAATCCTTATTCTGGCCAGCTCTTGTCCCATTCTTTCCGCTCCCCAAAAAACAGCTTCACCCTGCTCGATCAATATATATTCTTCCTATTTTCCATGGGCTAATGCCTTCCAACTAAGTACCACAACCGACTAGGGAATAAGATACAACGAAATTAATCCAACCGGGATAGAGAACCAACCTCGATTGTAAACTTCGATAGAATTGTCGGCTAGTTCGGCTTTTTTATGTCGAACTCCGGCGATTTTTTATCGAAGTTCAGCGAAATCTTGTCGAACTTCGATAAAAACCGAATAACCGCCCAACTTGATAGCAAATATGACCTACAAACACTATGAAAAAAACCCCAGTTCATATCTACGCCCACTCGTAGATCCAATTTGTTTAACACATGTTTGGTTCAACAATCTTTTCGTTACGTATGCTGAATTCAACTGTAAAAACTCTCTTGCCTGTTTATTGGTTATCCTATCGCCAATCATCAACTGATATTCTTTTAATGCTTGAATATGGGTATCTTTTTTAACGCAATTGCACTTGAGGCATTGCCATTTTCCATGGATCCGATGCATTGGAATAGCCGCACATGCCGGACATATTACGCCGGTTAACAAAACATCCTTGGTTATGTCATATTTGTTTAAAATATCAACCTTATATGGGTGGTGGGAAGAACTAAGCAAAGTCGATAGTTCATGCATTTGGATATCGGTCAGGCATAGTATCTTATATACATTTGAAACCTCTTCTACCTTGGATAAAAGATTTTCCTTATGAACAACTTTTTTTATTATGATATCCTGATTATGAACATTTTTTATAATTGATCTGGGATCCGTGTGCACAACAAGTGTATCAATGGGAATCGGTGGGAAATGAAATTGTTTCAGCCAACGACGCAACCGAATCGATTGCAATTGAACCTGTGCCACAGGGTTGGAGAAGCCCTCCTCTTTTTCTTCAACGATTCTAATGAATTGCCCCATATTGTCATATGCCAATGTACCGTATATATTCTTTACTTCTAAGATAAGCATAAATTTGTTTGTCAGGAGGAGCTTGTCTATTTGAAAATAACCCAATCCATCATAGATTCGCAGGTTGTGGAAAATATGGTATTGATTATCAGGGAGAAAGGAAAGTGGGAATTCAAGTGCTTCTTCACCTTTATGACCCGTTCTTAACATTTTGGCTTGTTGCTGGACAATACTGTGCAGGCGATGTTGTGGTGGCAGCCGTTTTGATAATGCTTCTGTTTGTAGAAGTAAAATGGGGACTTTTAGCGGTTTAACATTCAAAAGAGGACATCCTTTCTATTTTGTTATCTTTAATATTCTATTTTTAATGAGCAAATTCCTGCTTAAACTTGGAAGGTCGCACTAACATTGTGTCCAAATTGTGAAATTCAGCGGAATTGTTAGCTAGTTCGGCCTTTCTATGTCGAACTTCGGCGATTTTTTGTCGAAGTTCAGCGAAATCTTATCGAACTCCAGCAAAAATAAATCGCGATAAAAAAAGCCATCCCACCGGAGCGGAATAGCTTCATCGTCCACTTTACATATCATGACTGGCATCGTTCTTTTGCCGCGAATGATTGCGGTTTTTCACCTTATGGGATCCATCCAGCGGTTCACCATATGGCTGTTTTGGACTTTTTGGCAAGTTTGGGGCTTCCTGTTGTTTCGGTCCCATTCGTTTTCCGCCCATCCCAATCTCCTCCTTTTCATCCTTAAGCATAGCTTTTGGAAAAACGCACGATTCTATTCAAATCAGTTTTCCTGTAGTTAGGCAAAAATCCGCTGGAGATCGATGTGAAATCGCTGCAGTTTGTACTCAATTCGCTGTAGTTTACAGCCAATACGCTACAGTTCATCATGGAGTCACTAAAGTTTACGATCAATTTGCTGGCGTTCACTAACAGACAAAAATTGGAAAGTGATCAAGCCATTCCAAGCCGGGTATTATACTGTCCGCAGAAATTGTCCGGAAATAAAATCGCCCAGCAGCCTATCGTCAGGCTTTTGGGCGATTTTTCACATAAACATCTCCAAAATATAAAAGATAATGCCACCAAGTGCCGCTGTAATTGGTAAGGTAATGACCCATGTAACAACCATCCGTTTGGCAACTCCCCAGTTTACTCCCTTTACCCGGTGGGAGGCACCTACACCGAGGATACCAGATGAAATAACGTGTGTTGTACTAACGGGTAGATGGATCAAAGTAGCGCCAAAAATAACCGCCGCACCGGTCAAGTCGGCAGCAACGCCATTCACTGGACGGATTTTCATAATTTTACCGCCGACCGTTTTAATAATCCGCCAACCGCCTATGGAAGTACCTAAAGCCATCGCGGTCGCGCAGGAAGCCTGTACCCAAAACGGAATGTCCATTGTTTTGTGCATCCCGCCAACAATCAGAGCCATTGTAATAATCCCCATCGATTTTTGTGCATCATTCGTTCCGTGCGCAAACGACTGCACCGCGGCGGTTAAGACTTGAACCAGGCGAAATCGTTTATTCGTTTTCGCAAGGTTACTATTTTTAAAGATAACTTTTATAATTCCATAAAATATAAACCCTACTACAAACGCGATTACCGGTGAAAAAAACAACCCTTCCAGAATTGAAATAAATCCGTGATAATGAATCGCTCTAAACCCGGCAGATACAATAACCGCCCCCGTAATAGAGCCGATAATTGCGTGTGAGGAACTACTGGGGATACCTGCATACCAAGTTACCAAATTCCAAATGATCGCAGCAATTAATGCAGCTAATATAACGGTCATGCCATTGTGCAATTGAAATGGATCGGTAATTCCGCTTGTGATGGTCTGCGCTACACCAGTAAACGTCAAAGCCCCCGCAAAGTTCATGATGGCTGCGAGTATAATGGCCCGTCTGGGTGTTAATGCTTTCGTGGATACGGATGTAGCAATGGCATTGGCTGTATCATGAAACCCATTGATAAAATCAAACAAAAGAGCAAAGATGACAATTAATACGATTGTTATGGCAAGTAAATTCATATTCAATCCCTCATTACGCGTTTTTCATGATGATACTTTGCAGGGTGCTTGCGACATTTTGACAATAATCGGCAATTTCTTCCAGTATCTCATATAATTCTTTGTATTGGATGACCTTAATCGGGTCTTTTTCCTTTTGAAACAGGTTTCTGAGGGATTCACGATAGATATCGTCGCATTTACTTTCAATATCTTTAATGATGATGGCGTGCTCTTCAACATTTTTTAACTGATAATTTGCAATCAATTCCATCGATGTTAATATTTCCTTGGAACACTCCAATATGTAATTCGTAAATTGATCCATATACTGATCAGCTGAAAGAATTTGATAAATATCCATCGTCGCAGAGAAATCTTCCATTCCGTCCATGATATCATCCAAATTCATCGACAATTGCAGAATATCCTCCCGCTCAATTGGTGTAATAAATGCCTGGTTTAACTCCTTGATAATGGAGTGCACTTTATCATCCAACACGGATTCCCGCTGCTTGATCGTGTTGGCAAACTCCTTCAATGTCTTGGTATCTGTTACCTTAAAATGAACAAAATAATCGGCTGCCTCGTGTAGCTGTTTGGCAAAATCAACGAGATAAAGCGAGAATTTATCTGGCTTTTTCTTGAACATGTTTGTATAACCTCCATTAACCGAAAGGACTGGGCAATCATTGTTGCGTATATCATTTTCAACCGCAGACGCACGAAAAGGGAAACGAATTGTCCGATTTTGTCGATTTCCGCTCCCGTATACCATTATACACATTAGTGTTCTTCAACTAAAGAAGTTCCTACAATCTTTTTGGTAATTTTTATACCCCTTCCCCCATATTTCATCGTCCATCCTATAATATTAGCCGATAACCGCGATTTCTTTCTAAAATAGACTGAAAAGAGTGTATTCCCTAACGAGAAAGGTGGTTTATACAATTTGCTAAATAGACCTTTTTTATACATGCTGCTTGGAATGGCGAACCCGACATACAGAGATGCCTGACCCGCCAGAAAATGGGAGTCGGCTGATATAATGCCTTAAATCGCTGATAAAGTGCTCAAAACCGCTGATATAATGCCCGAAATCGCTGATATAATCCTCAAAACCGCTGATATATTATAGATCGGCACAACACACCACATTTCTTACAAAAAGGCTGCATCAATCAGACAAATGATGATGCAGCCGCTCGATTGCTTATTCATACAAGCCTCTTCCAGTATTTTTCCTGAGTAATCCTCCTGCCTGTTTACCATAAGCCTTGGTCAAATCCGTTAATTTAATCGTAATCAATGAATCCCCCACGTTTCTCCCCTTTGATCTAACTTTTTGATTTCAATTGTAATCGCATCATAGAAACCAGTCAAAAGTGGGAAGAAAAAATTGTGTAACATGAAGGCTGAGGCGCGGAGGCAAGCACAGACAGTAAAAAATGAGCAGCCCGATTACTTTTTACGGATAACTTTTTCAGGTTGATATTTATTTTAAGGTTAATGTTTTACCAGCTTGAGCGATACGTTCGCTTTAAAGTTGATACTAGGCTAATGGTGGTTGATATTTTGTTAATCAGTACCGATATTCCAGATCTAGTGGCCGATATCCAGTTAATTCGGTTGATATCGGCAAGAAGCCGGTCGATACCTGGTTAATGGTGGTTGATATTCCCAGCCTATTGGTTGATACTGGCTAGTCACAGTCGATATTCCTGTCTCCAGGTTAATATCCGGTGTTTCGCATAACTAATGCCCCGCCCCTCTGCATATCTCTTTATCCCAACTATAGCCAGTAATCAGGATCAGCCATGCGGATTTCTTCAACAACATCATCTAAATCGGCCGGAGTAATCAGATAAACGGGGTAATGATCCACTTCCTTCGCCTCCCGATAAAAGTAATGGACAGAGCCCGGATATTCTACATCCATCAACACGAGACATCCGTCGCTTTTGGAAATCAACCATTTGTTTTTTGCTGTGAACTGATACGATCCTTTGTAATTGCCAACATAAAGTGGTTTATGAAAATCAGCCTGCAACGTGATTTCCTGATAAGCTTGTTGAATGGATTCCGGCCAGCGTTGTTCCTGATTTTCAAATGGCGGGATAACCGCGAGTTTGATCGCATATTCTGCTTGTAACTCCTGCACAACTTCTGCCGCCCATAATTCAACGCCCATCTGTCCGGAAACAATTACCCACTCCAAGCCTTCTTCAATGAACACAATCAACCGTTTACGAATGGCTGCTTTTATGTATGTAATCCGATGATCATCGACCTTAAAAATATTCAATTCCATTGGTTTATATCCAGTAACTGTCAAAACTTTCACCATGCTAATTCCTTTCCGGGTATTGCTGTATCCATTTTTTCAGCGATTACTTGCAAATTATCGGCGACTTTCGGCCATTATACGGCGGTTTGTGTACATTATACGGCGATTTCGTCCCATTTTACGGCGATTCCACGATTTTTATCAGCGATTCCCACTTTTTAAAGGGACAGAGGGAAGAACTTCTCCCCCGTCCCATTAGATTAACACCAATGATGCGGTTCTTACCAGTGATGCATCCCTTTATGATGATGGTGATGGTGGTGATGTGGATGGTGGTTACCGCCGTAGCCATTATTACCTTTACCCATACCTGGCCCCATGCCACCCGGGCCACAACATTGTCCCTGTGGAGGCGTTTGAAATGCTCCGCCAAATTCATCTACGCAATTCATCGTGTTCTCATGTGAAGTCGAATGTGGAAATACATGTCTGTGCCTTTCCAGATGATGATTCACTACCGTTGTATGAGAAGGATGAATATGCTCAATAACGTTTTCTGTACAGCAGTCAATTCGGTTACATTTTGTTGGATGAACCACCCGTCTCGGCGGGCACCCACAATTGTTTCCAAAATGTCTCATATAAAAGCCCCTTTCCTGTGATAGGTTCACTAATAAACTATGAAAAGGATCGGCGGATTGTATAAGGCAACAACCTATTTCTTTGTTTATATTTGTGCTATACTTTTCTAAAAAGGGGGAAAACACTTATGGAAACGGTAACAAAAGCAGTACAAGATGATTATCCAGAAGACTTTGCATGGTGTTATGGTTGTGGACGAATGAATGAGGCCGGGCACCACTTTCGTACGGGCTGGGACGGGGAAAAAACAATAACCGTATACACCCCGGAACCAGAGCATACGGCATTACCAGGTTTTGTTTATGGGGGACTACTCGCTTCCTTAATCGACTGTCATAGCACAGGATCAGCTGCCCTGGCATTACATCGCAAAAATGGTCATGAACCCGGTGATGGCGCGGAACCACCACGATTTGTGACAGGATCATTACATGTTGATTTCTTGCAGCCTACTCCACATGGGGTTCCATTAAAAGCAGTAGGGACGGTCGAGGAAGTTCATCCTAAAAAATGGAAGGTACATACCGACGTATTTGCCAATGGTGAGGTTGTTGTTAAAGGGGAAGTTACAGCAGTTGTTATGCCGAGCACATTCACTAAAAAGTAATTGCTAAAAAGCGCATGTTCATTACGTAGTGAGGGGGGTATGCATTTATCCCCCCTCGCCAATTTTCATCTCACGTATAGCCCAATCTTATAAACAGTCATTTGTAGAGAATGCTCAAAAAGTCGTAAAAATGACACTTCATACAGTGGTTCGTAGCTGAACTCAACCCTATTTATCTTCTGTCACAGACTTGTATATTCCTTTATAACTGTCCCTTGAAAATCGGACCATCGAACACAGCTGTATGGTATTCACCGGATTCGCCCATGGGACAAACATTTTTCATACGGATGTCATTAATAAATGATTCATCCACAAGCCGCCCCACCCAGCTTTCTGGCAGCTTGTCCGGATCTACTTTAATCACCCTTGCCTGAAAACCTAACGCAACAAATTGTTTTAATAAATCCTGTACATGTTGTTGATCCGTCCACAGTGGATAGATTGCTTCCAGTCCGGCTTGCTTTGCCACTTGTTCTCCCCATTCGCGATGTCCTTCCAAATAAATATCGCCAAACGCTATGCCTTTCATCTGATCCTGCGCTTTTAAAGTTTTTAAAGTTTCAGTGAAATTAGCCGTATACGTTTTAAAATCTGTTTCAATAAAATGAACTGGTATACCAATACTTGCCGCTTGTTTTTCGATATGTTCCAGCTTTTCACCATGGGCTACAGTTTCGTTCGATTCTCGCCAAACTGTTGTAATCAAACAAGAAACCTCATAGCCCTGTTGTTGCAGACGATATACTGCAAGGCAACTATCTTTCCCACCACTAAAAGATAATGCTATTTTCATCATATTCTCCTTTCAATCTAGTTACTATGTTCATTATAGCATCCATTTCAGTTCAATAGTCGATTGCAAACAAAAAGAAGGAAACCAGTGATCGGTTGGTTTCCTCCAGGTTTCGTAGGTTGATATTTCTTATCCACTCACACTTTTTTTCGATCCGGAAACAATAGGCTGAACACAATCCCAAAAATGGCTGCGATAAAAAAGGTGGAAAATCTAGATGTGATTATTTCATCCAATGGTGTACTAATCCACAGAACAGTGAATACAAATCCAGAAATAATTGTTGCAACCACGCCAACACCTGAATATCGCTTCCAGAAAAAGGTCATCAATATTGCTGGTGATAGAGTACAACCAATGCCTGCCCAGGCCCAACTGACGACCAGATAGAGTAGTGAATCAGATGTCAGGGCAATGATCATGCCAATCACACCGGAAACGATAACTATTACTCTTGATAGGGTTACAAGCTGTTTATCAGTCAAATTCAACCCAAGCGTCCGGTGGATAATATCCTCACTAACGGAACTGGTAACAACCATTAACTGGGAATTAGCTGTCGTAATAATTGCGGCCAGAATCCCGGCCAGTAATAACCCGGCGATCCAAGGTGGTAATAAATCCAGGATCATAAATGGCAAAATGGTTTCTACATCGGCAAATGACCCTTGTTGATACAATGCAATCGCTGCTAACCCAATTAGAAAGGCCCCCGTATAAGCCATCACGGTCCAAATAATGGCAACGGAAATCCCTTGTTTTGCTTCTTTATCATTTTTTAATGCCATGAATCGTGTACTTAACTGGGGCTGCCCACCCAAATAACCAAAAAACCAGGAAAAGTTGTTGAAGAATAATACCCCAAGCGCAAATCCTGTCGCACCACCAAACCAGGAATCAAATGAATCACCTGCTTCCACCAATGATTGGCTAATCGACAGGTCATGTGTACCAATATAGATCAGTGCAATAACGGGTAACACACAAAGTGTAGCCAGCATCATGATACTTTGAACCATATCTGTCCAGACAACAGACAAAAAACCACCAAAAAACGCCGTTGCCAATACAACAACTGTGGCCAGAATGATACCAACCGTCTCGTTTATGTCGAATGTCGTTAAAAATAATTTTCCTGCCCCTGCTAGTTGTGCTCCCAAATAAAACATGAAAAAGCAAGCAATTAAAATACTGGCAATCCAGCGGATCAAATTGGCTTTTTCCCGAAAACGGACAGCTAAATAATCTGGCAGGGTTAACACCTGATAATTATCCGCCTCTTTACGAAATTTTTGCGCCAAGACAAGCCAGGAGAAAATTATCCCCAAAGCAATCCCAACTGCTACCCATATTCCTGCAAGTCCGGTGGTAAAAACAAATCCGGTAAACCCGAGTAACAACCATGCTGATTCCCCGGTAGCCCGTTCCGAAAATGCCAAAGCCCAGCCAGGCAGTTTTTTTCCGCCTAAAAGAAACACAGCATGACTCATTTTTGTTCGGCTCGTAGCGTAACCAATCGCTATAATCACAATAAAATACAGGATAAATTCAGCGATAATGATGGTATTCATTGCACGTTCACCCTCCTGTTAATCATGATGTCCCTGAAACAGACGAACAAGAAAGATTACATGTTCCCTCCCTTGTGCCAAAGAAAATATAGTTCTTTTCTAAAAATCTATGTGTCGGAGCAAAAAATCAGAACAAACGATATAAAAACTTTCCCCGCATACTAAACGTAAAAAAGAAGCAGGGGTTATCCTGCTCCTTTAACACTATGTACCTTGTTAATAGTATCGGGTTTCGGTGTATGTTGCACATTTGCAGGATGTGAAGGTGTATATTCATGAACCGATTGGGTTGCGGAAAAATACGTCCATCCGGAATACACGATACATATAACACCAATACCCATTAATAGGAATGCTGTTTTTTTCATCGGCATCACCTAAAAAAATTATTACTCATATTCCATTCATACTATCGTCAAAACCTGTAGACAACAATTTTTCCGCGAAGTTCACATATTCTATAACGAATAATGAAAAATGCGTCTAAGTGGTTTCATTTATATACGTTTTGCCTTATAGTTATAGAGGACAACCGAAAATGAGTTGTTATGAAATTATAGATAGGAGGTGAATACAGATGCTAGAATTGCTCAATCAACTAACAAGTGATGTATCACCATTTTATGTATATCTGAGTATCATTTTAACCATCATCTGCGCATATCGCGGGATGTCATTTACAATGGGGAACACCATTCAGCAAAATCAAATTTTCACCAGACAATGGCATGCCACCCGATTTCGTTTGCTCCCTGCACAGGAAGAACTTGGGGCCAATACGGAAATTCATCACTGGATTGCCGCCAAAATGAAACGTATCGAAGCACCCGATGATGATTCAGATAGCCATTCCTGCTCATTGAAAGTTCTAAACGACTATCATCGAGGAGGACAAAAATGGAACGCAAATCTGTATTCACAACTCTTGGAAAATATAGCCTGATCGGTATTCTGTTATTGATCGTCTTAACCGGGTGCCAACTAAATGAGCCAATTAGTGCTGATTCTACTGGTTTTTTTAATCATTATTTTATTTATCCGTTTTCCGTACTGCTGAAAGGACTGGCTTCTGTCTTGGGCGGCAGTTATGGGTTATCGATCATTATTTTAACCATCGTTATCCGCCTTTGCCTCATGCCGTTCATGTTGAGGCAAATGAAAAACAGTACGAAAATGCAGGCCAAAATGAAAGTCATGAAGCCGGAAATGGATGAGATTCAGAAGAAATATAAAGATAAAAAAGATCGGGATTCCCAGATGCAAATGCAACAGGAAATGATGCAACTATATCAAAAGCATCAAATGAATCCGTTGTCGTCTCTCGGATGCTTGCCCATGATTATTCAATTTCCGATTCTGATTGCATTCTATTATGCGATTCGCCGGACACCAGAAATTGCTACCCACACATTTCTCTGGTTCAACCTGGGGCAAACCGATTTCGTTCTGCCCTTTATCGCTGCAGCTGTCTATCTGATTCAGGCACGTGTGTCACAAATCGGCATGGATGAAAAACAGCGGAAACAAATGGCATTATTCAGCTTTATCTCACCGGTTATGATATTTATCGTCTCGTTTAATTTTCCGTCTGCATTACCATTATATTGGACCATATCCGGTTCATTTTTGGTGATTCAAACATGGATTTCCAAAAAGCTCTATACGGAAAAAGCCGAAGCAGAGGTATAATGAAAAAGCACTTCCGATTGTGGGGGTGCTTTTTCTTGAATATTCAAAAATAAATATGAGTCTTAATCCAGTAGCCCATCACTGTAATCTCATAAAATAATATGGTTATGGTTTATATCATAGTCAGTTTACCAGTGTAATGGCCTGATCAAGCACCTTGTCGCCTTGTATCATACCATATGCCATCGAATCAATCACTTCTACTTTGATATCTTTTGGTTCCGCCTACATGAGGCAAGCCGCTTTCTGACAATGTAAAATAAGCTGAAATCCGCAGTTCACGTATTTACATTCATATAATATTACATGAAATGATTTCAGGATTTACTATTTTGCAGCAGTTGATATCCAGCCTGTTTCTTCAGTTTTCGCCGTTCCAGCCGATCAACCAATGCCTTGTGGCGCAAATAGGAAAATTGAAAGATGGGGCTTTGGACAAAGGTAAAAATAAACGTGACAATAAATACCGGACCACCTAAAATCAAACCAAGTACAAGTACGCCGGTTTCTGTAATCATACGAACCCGACGAATTGGTGCTCCCAGCTTATCGGCAATCGACAACATAAATCCATCTCGCGGACCGGCCCCAACGCAAGCCGCATTATAGATACCACCACCAACTCCCATGATCACAATCCCCGCGACAATAATCAGTACATCTACCCATGTATGGCGGGCCTGTGGCAGGATATCCAGCCACAGCCAGAAATCCACACAGGATCCAACTAAAAAGGCGTTAAGAAATGTGCCGATCCTAATATAGCTTTTATCCAATATCCACGACACGCCTACCAGCGCCATACCACAAATAATGTTCCAAGTACCAATCGTAAAGCCCAGTTTTTCATACATGGCGACATTCAACACGTCCCAAGGATGAATACCTAAATGCTGTACATGGATGGTGATGTAGATTCCTAAACTGAACACGATCACTCCGATGACAAAACAGGACCAGCGAATACCCCGGATCATGATTTCCCTTCTTTCACTAACCAAAACAATTAGGGATAATCATAAGTCATATTCCCGTGTATTTCAACACCACTGTTTCCATTGTGATTACGAACTAAGATTGCGGAAAAAACAGTTATCCAAAATATTGAAATTTCGTTCTTAATGTTGCGGAAAATATGAGCTGGCTCGGTTCCAATGATGTAGAGACATTCATTTTCGTAGCGGCAAATGTCTGTTGGACAATCGCATCCCTTGATCCTTCCTCAACTATTTTGATCGGGCGAGGGTCTAAATTCACGTCAATTGTCTTGGCGATTGTTTCAGCCTTAGCGGTGGCATTCCTCAGAGCATCGCTTAATGCACGCTGATAATATGCGTTTGGATCATCAACGGAAAATTCAATATCAGAAACTCGATTAACTCCATTTTGGACCGATGTATCAATGACTGTGCCTGCTTGATCGACAGCATTCAATCTCACGGTAAGTGCATGTATAAC
Organism: Lentibacillus sp. L22; assembly: GCF_040812445.1. Lineage (NCBI taxonomy): Bacteria > Bacillati > Bacillota > Bacilli > Caryophanales > Bacillaceae > Lentibacillus > Lentibacillus sp. L22. The sequence continues at coordinate 69,572 of NZ_JBFNXI010000008.1, forward strand.
CTCATATCCCCGAAAAATCTGTTTCCCATCCACATAATCATATTGTGGCTGAATTGTATATGCAGCCGTTTGTATAGCTTCTCTTGAAATTCCCAATTGAACCAGCGCTTGTATAACCTGATCCATCTTTTGCGCATTTTCCTGTTGGGCTTGTGTTAGTTCACGATTTTGCGTCGTCACCTCTAACCGAATCGTAACAACATCAGGTTTTGCTGAAATACTTGCGCTGCCAATTACCGTCATCCGCCGCGACCGCTCCTGTCGATAGGAAGATACATTGGCATAATACATTGCTATTCCCCTTTCTCCGTTATAGTAAAATATATGCCTTTATTCTGCGGATATATCACCAGATGATGGCAGCGAACCTTCTATTTCCCATTCCTGAGTTTTTGCTTCTCATCTTTCCGGGCTCCAATATGTATCACCATTTTTTCCTTTTTTCCCTTATCTTTTAGCAGATCACGAATTTCTGTCAAAAGTACTTCTTTTTGATCCGGGTTGGGTGCAGCCTTCTCTTTTCCCTTTTCCTCCTCTTTCTCATACTTCAATTTTGCAATGATCTGGACAACGATAAAAATGGACCAGGAAATAACGGCAAAATCAAACACCGACTGCATAAACTGTCCGTACAATATTTCTGAATCACCTACTGTATATTTTAAATGGGTAAAATCAACGCCATTGTATAATATCCCGACAAGCGGCATGATGATATTTTCCACCAAAGATGTAACAATCTTGCCGAAAGCCCCGCCAATAACAACGGCAATCGCCAAGTCCAGTACATTTCCTTTCAGTGCAAACGCTTTGAAATCCGACCACAAAATGTGTTACCTCCTTGTTATGCCTGTACTATTTATATGTGGGGTAAGAAGGTTTTAACACTTTTCCTTCGTCGATGAGATCATTCACAACCAAGATTTTGTAAAAAGATCCTCCCATTTGTTGATTGGAATACAAATAGGAGGTCTCTTGCTGTCATAATTATTTCTCATCTTTCAAAAGATCACGTATTTCTTTCAGTAATTCAGCTTTTTCATCAATTTCCGGCTCTTCCTCATCCTCCTCTTTTTTGCGTTTGAGTTTATTTAACATGCGGATAAACAAAAAGATCGAAACAGCAATAATGAGAAAGTCAATAATCGATTGAATGAACTCGCCATACATAACCTCCGCATTTCCTACTTTATACGATAGGTTTGAAAAATTAATTCCGGTTAATAAAATGCCTACCAATGGCATGATAATTTGATCGACCAATGATGAAACAATTTTGCCAAATGCTCCCCCTATCACTACAGCTACTGCCAGTTCCATGACATTTCCTTGTGCGATAAAGGCTTTAAAATCCTTCCACATCCTTTATTCCTCCATTCCTTCCATGAATATAGCCCGTGTTCAAAAGGGCAAAGGTCAACTAAGTTCCTCTATCCCGGATTTTTTGAACATCCTCTATTATACACAGTTAAAATAAATTTTTAAAAATATCCTTGTATCTTTTCAAACTTTTGTGGTATACTAAGAATAACTATTGATGTTCGGAATATGTAAGGCGTTATCACCTTGAATATGAAAGAGCAAGAATAGTAATAAACGTGCAAGATGCACATGGAGGAAAAAGAATGAATAACGGTACAGTAAAATGGTTTAATGCGGACAAAGGCTTCGGTTTCATCGAGGTTGAAGGTGGAGACGACGTATTTGTACACTTCTCTGCAATTCAAGGTGAAGGATTCAAAACGTTGGAAGAAGGTCAATCTGTTACATTCGATGTCGAAGAAGGTAACCGCGGACCACAAGCAGCTAACGTTGTAAAACACTAATAACAACATTGATAAGAAAAGCTCTTCCTGATGGGAGAGCTTTTTTCATTTACTACCGGGTAATAAGAGGATATAAAGTTGATTTTTTAGATGGACGCTCCTGCCTACGTGATGATTTTTCATACCTCATAGTCATACTTCTGTAATCCCCCTTAAACTAACTTGATGAAAGAAACACAACATTTTACATTCTCTCTATCCCATCCTATAGTAGATAATAGAAACAAAACTTCAAAAGAGGAGGAACCGTCCATGTCACGCTATGACTTCACTAGAAATTCGTTTTTGCAATTTGTAAAAGACTGTGATGAAAAAGTACTCGATGTACAGCCTACAGGATCTCGAAACACGCTGCATTGGCACATTGGGCATGTGCTTGTGGTAACGGAAATGTTCTTGTTTAACTACCCGAAAGGATCAAGTAATATTCCGGAATCCTATCACGCGTTGTTCAAACCTGGTTCAAAGCCTGCTGACTGGCCTGAAGAAGTACCGAGTGTTTCCGAAATTGTTGATCATCTGGAAAAACAGTTGACCCGAATCAATGAGCTGTCTGATGACTATTTAGCCCAAGAACTTCCTTTCACGTTGCCATTTGGTAATTTTAAAACATATGGTGAATTGTATGATTTATCGATACATCATGAAGCAGAGCATCTTGGTCAAATAAAGGCAATGAAACGTATTGTCGAAGCAGAAAATTAAGCTGTCCGACAAGAAACCCCTCACTGCATGAAGCATGAGGGGTTTGTTCTTAATTAAATGTCTCTGTTAAGTTGGTAACGATTTGTTTCTTCCGTGATACGATGCCTTTTAATAAGGCTCGATTATTTTCCAATGTTACATCAAATGCTTTTTCCACATTGGCTTTTGCCTTTCCAAGCGCTAGTGCATCGGAATCATTGTTGATAATATCCGTAGCCACGAACAGGAACAAATCTAAATTTTTGTTTTCGATGGTCTTGTTGATTTCTGCTTCCAGTTCCGCTTGATGTTCAAGAATGGCTTTCGTATCAACCGCATTCACTTGAGCGATTTCTACTTTTGCGCCATGCATGTCAAACTCCTTGGCATCCATAGAAATCAGCTCAGCCATTGATTTGTCACGTAAATCCGCACCGGCCTGCAGCATATCAAATCCATATTGCTCCAGATTAACACCAGCGATTTCCGCTAACTCTTTGGCGGCATCAATATCTTGCTGGGTACAAGTTGGTGATTTTAATAACAATGAATCGGAAATAATTGCGGAAACAAGTAACCCGGCAATTTCCTTTGTAATCGTTACATTATTTTCCTGATACATTTTCTTTAAAATCGTTGCCGTACAACCAACCGGTTCCAAGCGAATAAACAACGGCTCATTCGTTTGAAAATTGGCCACCCGGTGATGATCAATGACCTCAACAATGCGTGCGTCATCGATATTATCTACACTTTGTTGAAATTCGTTATGATCGACTAAAATCACGTCACTATTTTCTGGAACTGATTCAATGAGACGTGGTGCCGATACACCAAAATGATCCAGTGCATATTGGGTTTCCTTGTTTACCTCACCTAAACGTACAGGTTCCACATCATGGCCAAGTTCCTTCTTCAAATGTGCATATGCAAGTGCTGCTGTAATCGTATCTGTGTCTGGATTTTTGTGTCCAAAGATTAATGTTTTTCCCATGATAACTCCCCTTACTACAATGTCAATAACCATATTTATATTAATTATAGAGCAACAAGGCAAATTAGAAAAGTAGTTCGCCTTGTTTATACATTACCTGTTACTGTAAACTATCCAACCGGCTTACTCAGGTACGATCAACTTTTGCGTGTACTCGATCGACTTCCTGGCTCTCTCGATCAACTTTTGCGCGTGCTCGATCAACTTTCTGACTCTCTCGATCGACTTTTGCGCGTACTCGATCGACTTCTCGGCATTCTCGATCAACTTTTCAACTCGTTCGATCGACAATCAAACAATATCATTCAAACTAATATGCCCGCTTGTTATACCAAGTGATAATTTGCTGTTTCAAGTCAGGGTCATTTATTTCCTCCGCACCAAAGCCACACACATCAACAATCCGTACAAACTGACGGTCATCACTTCCCATCATTTTTACTACACAATACCCTTCTATATTCGATGGGATCATGTCTAAAATCTGTTCATTGCAATACAAATCCGTTATTTTCTCTCGATCCGTTTCACTTAATGCCCACTGTTTAGGGGTTGCTCCCGATGGCTGGGATGGATCTGATTGCACAGGTTCCACTGATTCTGATAACGCCGGTTGAATGGCATTTGACTCAGATGGCACCTCGGGCTGATTGTCAGCCATTGTCGTGTTTCGATCAGGTTCTGCTGTTTGATGCTTGGTAAAATGCATCCTTTCATTTATGCTATGTAACAATTTGATGATTTCGGAAAGGCCAATAAATAACATTCCTATCATAAATCCAGCAAAAAGGTAAGAAAAGAAAATAGACCAGACAATGCCGCTCTCAAAGCCGAAATAAGAATGATAATGCCCATACCCCATTCCAATCCCTGTAATTAGACCAATGACCATAATTGCCACCCCGATAATCAGTAAAATCTTGGCAACGATATTTTCCCGCATCTTTACTTCCTCCTTATGACAATCATTCAACAACGAATAAGTACGCTATTCTTCATTCTATCCTGCAGTTTTATCCAATGTACACAGGCTTTTTTCCCTAAAAGAAAACCAATCCATATGTAGTATTTACCAATACATACATTTTACATGAAATTTACACTTAAAAATACGAAAGAGCTTAGAAAAACTAAGCCCTTTCGTATACAAAGGTTTAGTTTGACCATACAAACCAAAAGTACAAAAAACTTTGGCTGAATAGCGTCCTATCATGAATGTTGCTTGATTCTTATACTAATCAACTGTATGTTTTTTCATGCTTTAAAAAGGTAATGGTTATACTACATGTAAAAAAGCAAGGAGGTAATCATCAATGAACGATCCAAAAAATATGCAAAAGGGCAGTACCCCTCGGCAAACACAGCAAAAACAACCTGGTATCGAAGCGATAATGAACCCACTGCCTGCGCAACCGACAGAATATAAAGGTACGGGAAAATTACAGGGGAAGAGTGCATTAATAACGGGTGGTGATAGCGGAATCGGACGCGCCGTTTCCATCATGTACGCTAAAGAAGGCGCGAATGTGGCTATTGCTTATTTGGATGAACATGAGGATGCAGAGGAAACAAAGAAAATGGTCGAAGCGGAGGGGGTACGATGCATTTTACTCCCAGGAGATATTAAAAATGAATCTCATTGCGAAGACCTCGTTAAAAAAACGGTACAAGCCTTTGGCAAGATAAATATTTTAGTAAATAATGCTGCCATACAATATGTACAGAACGACTTGCTTGATATCACGTCAGAGCAATTGGAGGAAGTATTTCGTGTCAACTTCTTTTCACAATTCTATACAACAAAGGCCGCAATTCGCTATATGCAAGCTGGCGATGCGATTATTAGCACATCGTCGATCAATGCCTACCGGGGAAATCCAACTTTAATCGATTATTCCGCGACTAAAGGAGCCATCACCGCGTTCATCCGCAGCATTGCACAAAGTCTGGCCAAAAAGGGAATTCGCGCCAATGCGGTAGCCCCTGGACCAGTATGGACGCCACTTATTCCATCGTCCTTTGATGAAAACCAAGTGGAGAAATTTGGTCAGGACAGCTTAATGGGGCGGCCAGGTCAGCCCTCGGAGCATGCCTGGCCCTATGTCATGCTGGCAGCGGATGAATCATCGTACATGACGGGACAAGCAATCCATATTAATGGCGGAACATGGACATCATCTTAACATGAAAAGAGGCTGGGACAAAACTCCATAAAAATGAAAAAACCACAAGAAATCAAATTTATAAGCTTTGATTTCTTGCGGTTTTATTTTGACGATTTGTACTAAAATGAATTAGGTTTTCAGCTTATGTCCCAGCCACTTGTTTAAGCATATGCTGAAATAAATTTTGACTTATTATTTTAATCACGCCATCGGTTTCCACTTTTAAATTCTTGCAATTTATTTAACCACATAACAATCAACTCTCTCAATTTCCTCGTATCAATGGCATACGATGGCAGTGTATCGACACCATCAAAGTCTCCAAACAAATCCTCGATCAATGTTTTGTCGGCTTTGATAACCAGGCTGCAGCGATTGCCACTTGACTTAATAACTTTAGTTTCACCTGACAATACCTGGTCAATTTCATCCAAAACAGCGGCATCCAACAGGCTCGCATCCGCCATTAAAAATTCGCCAACAATTTGCATGTTCGGATCATCAAAACGTATTACCAGATCTTTTCTTTCTTTCGGCCCATTTTTTAAAGTGATTTCTTCTATGTGATACATCAACAAAACTCCTTAATATACCGGAAACGCGGAGATAATTTTTTCATTTTGATCCAGATACATGCGAATCACCATGCCATCTGCTGTTAATCCTTCATATGTATTTCCGGATATAAACGTTTTCGCATCGTACGCTTCATTAATTGCATCCACTACCTGTTGGGAATTCCAATCTTTAGGAAATAAAGTAGACTTCCCGCCATTGGATTTTTTGGTGGTTCCGTTCACCTTAATCTTTGCTTCATAGACGCCATCTTCATTTGGTTTCGTTTCCGTACCTGGAATGACTTCACCCTTTTTCGTTGGTAAGCCATCATAATGAAATCCAACCGCATTGCCTCTACTATTAAGCTCACCTTCAAATATATGTTCCAATGCGCCATTTCGGAAATTATCGGTATCCTGTAAATCAGAAATAGATGTGATGGTAACATTCGTATGATCTGCAGAACTATTGTCACCCCATATCTCCTGTATTCCACAAGCAGTCAAAAAGCAAAGGCTTATAACAAGAATGACGATGGTTTTTAAGCGGTTAAGCATTTTCTCACGTCCTACTTATATATAGTCATTTTCAAGACCATATCGTACCATGCTGGCCGCCGTTCGTCTATTGGGAGTATCTACTTTTTCCTGTTTAAGTTGTCTTCATGGTCAACTTAACGTTACTTGGTAGTACTTTGTAAACGATAAAAACGTTTAATCGGACGGTAAAAAATCAAAATAAACGTTGATTGCACCATTAAATAAACAGTGAACGAATAGGTCAATTCCCATCCGTGGTAGTTAAAAACATCAAACAACACCGTTAATCCTTCAAACATCGTTCCAAAAAGTGAAAATGTGACAATATAAACCAATATCCAAAAACCTTGTATATTTAACCTTTCATAAAGATAGATATAAATATAGGAAAACGGTCCATATAATAGGTAGGCAATCACGTCAAACAGTTCATAATGTGATGTATCCATGATGTGGTATAAATGCAAATCAGGTGATGATAATAAGTGGTCATAAATTCTGGCAACTGTGGAGCCAAAAAGTAAAAGAAGAATGGTTAGGCTTAAAGGAAACCTTTTGGGAAGCCAAAATATAACAGAATAAGCAATGATTATGGCAATGATAACAAACCACTCATTCTCGTCAAATGCTTGGGGTAGTTGTAAGGGCATCATTTTCCCATCCCCTCCTTACGTAAAACATGGTTAAAACTTAAGTACGATAGATACGAAATGAACAGGACAAGAGAAATTGAAAGAAGTGATTGCCAAAAATGCCACTCATTATAGCGTATCACCTTCCCTTCAACCAGCAGGATTTCAACGCCATATAAAACGGCTATATAAATGATTGTGAACATACCCTTATTCAAATGCAACTTGATGGCGGCCAATAAATTGAAATATGTAACATATAACAATGGAATAAAAATCATTTCATAGAGGCGGAAAATTATAAACAGTTTCAAGTCGTTGGTTATTTCCCATACTTCCAAATTTATATGCAAAACGGCGAAATAACTTGTGATCAAAAGTTCCATTATCATAAAAATAAATAAGTTGCTCGGCAGGTTTAGCCTCTTCTTTGCAATGGAAAAAGCGATTAAAAAAATGATCATCAAATTAAGGAGGAAAAGAAACACTTCGCATCAACTCTTTGCTTGTTGTATTTACATATAACCAGCGTTATTCTTAATATGCCTCATTATGTCTTTTCATATAAAGGTTTTGGTCAAGTTTGAAACATTAAAAATAACCTTGCAATGAAATAAAGTGAACTTCCTTTAGTAGGGGTTTTTTCATCCAGCAATAGATAAACAGCCGTCTTCCCACTGGATGGATTGATCAGCATTCGCCTTTGCAATCAAATAATCGATTTTCCGGTAATCTTCACGAATTTGTTTCAACTCTTTCGTCAGCTGATCGAATGACACGCTGCATTTTTATCTGTTCTTCATGAAGGCGTTCCACAGCGATCTGTACCGTTTTTTCTCTTAGTGGTGCATTATTTAATGTACATAAAAACACTTCAAACATTACACCTTTGCTCAGCGCATTCTGTTTGAAGTATTTTTCTAATTCATATTCAATTTTCTTATTCAAAAGTTTAGGCCTGATGTAACTAGGAAGCCAGTCGTTTTTGCTGTATACCTGGTGCTTCTTTCTTCTTGATGCCACCAAGGCTTAACATGACAAGGAACGATATTCCATACAAACCTGCCAAATAGCTCATGGCCACCATCATATTGGCATGCTGGAGTATAAAACCGACAAGTATCGGTGACAAGCCTCCTGCAGCTCTGCCGAAGTTGAAAATAGTGTTTGTGGCAGTACTGCGAATTTCAACAGGATAGTAACGGCTGATTAAAGCGCCGTATCCAGCAAACATACCGTTGGAAAAAAAGCCGACAATTGCCCCGCCAATGAGCACTGCCGTACTGCCTGTTGCATAAGCATACAAGAATACTGCAGCCGCCGAAGCGATCAAAAAGATTCCATAGGATACCTTTAGCCCAAACTTATCAATAAATTTACCGAAAGTCAGCATTCCGGCAATCATCCCCACGGCTGTACTTATCGTCCAAAGTGCGGAACTGGACACAGACAACCCCTGTGACTGTTGCAGCATCGATGGCAGCCAAATCATCAAACCATTGTAACCGGCAATTTGCACGGTTGCCATAATGACCAAGCCAATCGTTGTAAAAGCAGTTCGGGGTCTATTCACTAACTGCAACAATTTCCCCCGGTTTTGAATAGAAGGCTTTTGCTTACGTGCCGCCAACCACTCTGGTGATTCTTTTAAATTTCTTCTAACAAAAAAGGCAAATATAACTGGGATTACACCAACAAAGAATAACCCTCTCCATCCAAACAGCGGTAAAAGGACAGCACTCAATACTGCAGCAATAATCACGCCAAACTGGGCTCCGACACTGACATAAGAAGATGCGCGCCCTTGCTTATTTTTCGGCCATGCTTCCGCCACGAGCGCCATCCCGATGCCATACTCTCCTCCTGCACCTACACCTGCGATAAAGCGAAATAGATAAACTTGCTCTATATTTGTGGCCAGACCTGTTAATGCGGTGCCAATGGCGAACAGGAATATCGTATACGTAAAAACCTTCACCCTGCCAAATCGATCCGCTAAAACTCCAAAAATCATTCCACCAGCAAGCATCCCAATATTGGTAATGGATGAAATAAATCCTCCTGTCGCCAAATCAATATGAAAATCTGCGACAATCAAGGACATGGCAAATGAAATAAACATGATGTCCATACCCTCAAGTGTCAATCCAGTTACAGAAGCTACTACTGTTTTATTACGATATTTCATGAATTTATTGCTCCTTTCAAGTCTCTCAGGACTATGTTTAAAAGAGATTTAAAGTATTCCATTTTAATATCGGGCCAAAATAAATGCCCTTTTGTCCAATTAAGGACAAAAGGGCATGAAGTGTTAATCCACAACACAATACGTACGCACTACCCTTTTTGACCTCTCTGGATCATATTAAAAGGTATAAACTTTTTATTATAATAGCATTTTAAATGGAAAATTACAAGATCCCACGATCATTTCAAAACACTTCGGCACTAGTTCGCAAATTGCATATCACGCACTATATTCGGTAACAACAGTTGCAAACTCGGCCACCATTGCAAAAGGCAGCCGGTCACATAACCAGCTGCCTTCCTCTTTACTTTTCCTTTTTCATAAACTTGGCAAGTATTTCATATACAATTGGTACAATGACAAGTGTTAGTAGCGTTGAACTTATTAAACCGCCAATAACGGTGATGCCCAGCCCTTTGGAAATCAGACCGCCACCTTCTACGCCAATAGCCAACGGAATCAATGCACCGATCGTTGCCAGTGCTGTCATCAAGATTGGACGCAGCCTTGTGGAGCCCGCTTCCAGCAATGCTTCCCGTGTAGTGAGTCCTTCTTTTTCTTGATGGATGACACGGTCAACCAACACAATTGCATTCGTTACGACAATACCGATCAACATCAGTGCACCAATCATCGCTGATACGCTCAATGGCTCATCCGCGACCCACAAGGCGACCAGACTACCGATAACCGTAAATGGCAGTGAGAACAGAATAGCAAATGGTGCCAGTGCGCCATGGAAAGTTACCACAAGCACAAAGTATACAATCGCAATTGCCGCAAGCATCGCTAACCCCAGTTGCGAGAAGGATTCATTGATTTGTTCTGTTACGCCGCCGAAATCTACGGTAACACCGCTTGGCAGATCAAGTTTGTCAATTTTCTCCTGTACTTGATTGGATACTGTTCCTGCATCATCGGTTGTAATGTCCGCCGAAACGGAGGCAACCATTTTGTTATCCCGACGCTGGATGGTGTCCGGAGATTTTCCTTCCTTGACATCCATTACATCGCCAACTTTAATGGTGGTTCCCAGTGGTGTCTGGATATCAACGTCAGTTAAATCCTTGATATTCTTGTAATCTTTTTTCTCCACTTCAACATAGACATCTACATCTTCCCCATCATGTTTCACGGTGGTAATCGGTGAATTTTCGCTTGTATCGCTTAGACTCATACCGATTTGCGCTGCAGTCAACCCATATTTGCTCAATTTATCCTGATTGGCGACAAGCGTATATTGATCATAAGCCTCGGAAATACTGGAATCCACTTTTTCTAAATCCTTGTTATCTTTCATGATGGACTCCACCTCATCGGCACCTGTTTGAATGTCCTCAAGGTTGTCACCGTAGACATACAGTTCCATTCCACTGCCCATGTCGGAAAAGTCCATGCTCTTCCATTCACCGACATCCGTTTGTTTGTTCAAATCCTTGATGATCTTGCTGCTTTCCTCACCAAAATTTTCATAATCCTTGTCATACTCGATGAAAAATAGTGCGGCATTATCTCCGCCACCCATACCCATCATCGACAACGGACTATCCCCGCCCAGTGAATATTGATACTTGGTAATACCATCGCGTTTGCTAATTAAATCTTCTGCATCAGCGGCAATATCTTTAGCCTCTTCATGCGTTTCACCGGGTTCTGGTGTATAGGTTGCCATAACCATTTTTTCTTCTTCATCAGCCAAAAAATTGACGCCAATTAGAGGCAGCAAGAACAAACTCAACACAAGTACGACAACCGCACCGCCAAATGTGATCACTTTATGGTTTAACGCCGATTCTAAAATACGCTTGTAGAAATGAGCCAGTTTGCTCGGTTTCTTTTCTTTTTGTTGTCTTACTGTACCATTGGTTAATTGTTTTTTAAACAATGAATGGGCCAGCATGGGAACGACCGTAATTGCCACAAGCAATGAAGCAGCCAGTGCAAATACAACAGCGAGCGCAAACGGCATGAACAATTCGCCCACTTGCCCGTGCACCAAGCCCATCGGCAAGAACACAGCAATCGTTACAATGGTCGAAGAAAGAATTGGGATGAACATTTGCCGCGTTGCTTCCCTGACTAATTCTTTGCCATGCAGTTTCTCATCCGGTAAGGACATGCGCCTATAGATATTTTCCATGACAACGATCGAATCATCGATGACACGCCCAATTGCGACGGTCAACGCGCCGAGCGTCATGATATTTAGGGTGATGTCCATATAATGAAGCACGAAAATTGCAATCAATAGTGATAACGGAATCGACACGATTGAAATCAGCGTCGTTTTAAAACTTCTTAAGAACAGCAAAATGATGACAACAGCAAAAAGGATACCGAACAATGCCTTATTCATCATCGTGCTGACCGACTCTTCAATTGGCTCACCCTGGTCAAAAGTGGATACAGAGGTGATTCCCAAGTCGTCTTCAAATTTGTCCATCTTGTCCTTTACTGCATTCACGACATCGACTGTATTCGCATCGGCTCCCTTGACAACTTGGACACCGATTGAATCTTCGCCATTTGTTCTGGAAATCGATTCTGATTCGTTTATAATTTTGATGTCAGCCAGTTTATCCAATGTAACTGTCGGAATTTCCGGTTCCACGTCCGCTTGACCGGCTTGATCCGTATTTGGCATCTGACCTTGCTGTGCCGCATCTTCTCCAGGCGCTTGACCTTGCTGTGCTGCATCCGGAGTATCGCCTTGTTGCATTGCATCACTATCTGGCATCTGTCCCTGCATTTGGTCCGTTTGCTCTTGATCAGCTACACCTTGTTGCATTTGCCCCTGCCCTTGTCCCGCTTGTGGAGGGGTATATGGGATCTTCAATTTCTTTAAATCTTTAACACTAACAACATCACCATCAATGACAAGGTTTTTCACCTCATCATCAAAATTTGTCAGTCCCAGCGGATAAGTGATATCCGATCCTTGGATTAATTGTTCTACGGTATCTTCATCGAGTCCGTATTTTTTCAATTTATCGTCGTCAAAGTCGATGGTCACTTTTTGCAATTGCTGTCCGGTCACCTGTACATCGGACACCCCATCGATACCCTGCAATCCAGACACGACATCTTTTTCCACTGTTTTGGTCAATTGCTCCTGTGACTGATCGGGGTTACTGATGCTTAATGCGATAACCGGAAAAGCATTAATACTGATTCGTGAAACATCCGGATCCTCTGCGCCATCAGGCAAATCAGCTTTCGTTACCGCCTCGCTGACATCGTTAAGTGCCTCATCCATGTCGGTATCGAAATCAAATTCCAACTGAACGGAAGACGCATTCTCCATGGACGATGAGCTAACCGTTTCTACGCCCTCCAAATTTTGCACAACCTGCTCGATCGGCTCGGATACTTTTTCAGCCACTTCATCAGGTGCTGCACCCGGATAAGTCGTCATAACCGATATGTTTGGCAACGTAATATCCGGCATCGTTTCCTGCTTCATATTCATGCCGGAGTAAAACCCTGTCACAACGACTAAAATTGTGAGAATCCATATAGCAAACTTGTTGTTCAGGGCAAAGTTAATGATACGCTTCAAATTCTACACTCCCCATATGTTACGTTTCTATCTGCATAAGCCTTGTTTTCGCTATGCATTCACTTATTTTCTAAAAGCACTGACCGGTCAGTCAAAGTAAACCGGGCTATCTATCTTTCCGGAAAATTCACTAAACAATTTGAACCCAAATAGCTGTATGCTTTTAAAATCACATCTTCCATCTTACCCGACCACTTAGTCCGAATCAAGTATTATATGCAATATTTTCATCATTTTATTGACACTATTTGACTGATTGGTCATAATGAGGGAAACAAAGAATTCTGCAGGATGAATTGCTTGAATTAACGAAACGGGTGAAGATAAATGAAAGAAGATAAGCGACAGGAAATCATAGAATCGGCCATCAGATTGTCCGCGGAAAACGGATTTTTTAACACCTCCGTTCAAGGAATTGTCGATGATTGCGGTATATCCAAAGGAGCATTCTATCATTATTTTTCATCAAAGGAAGCATTGCATGTTGCGATTTTCCAATATTATTTTGAACAGATGGATGATTCACTCAAAGCGATTGATCAAGCCAACCTGCCGCCACGCGAAAAAATGAAACAGCAGCTGTGTGTACCATTTGAACAGCTGAATAAACAGCGTGCCTTTTTCATCGTCTATTTGCGAGAACAAAATTTTTCTATCAACAGAGAACTGCGCGATGTGATGGAGCAAGCGAGAAAAGACATACTGACCTGGTACTATCGTCGCTTAAGGGAAACCTACGGGGAAAAAATCATACCCTACATCGCTGACATCATTTTGCTGACAGAGGGCATGCGAAATGCCTATTTGGCAACGATGTTATTTCACAATCTGGACTTGAATGCCAATCGCGTTGCGGAGTTTTTGCTGAACCGGATGGACGACATCGTGCAAGCATTTGAAAACAACGAAGAACCAATTATCCATACAAGCAATTTGGACCATTTGCTGTCGGAGCAGACATTTTCATCCATCAATCCAAAAAGCCAAGTGGATGCCCTGTTAAAAGATATGGCGACAAGATTAAAGGATATGCCGCTTTCTGAAGAGCAAAAGCATGGGATGGTTCATGTAATAGATTTCCTCCAAAGTGAACTAAAAAAACCAGAACCGGACAAATATGCATTTCAAGGCATGCTCGCCAACTTGAAGGAGATTAAAGCGTTTGATGCTTACCGGGAGAAAATAGCCAAATTGTTGAAGCTGCAACTCTTATAAGCCGGGACAAGGGGACAGGCTTCTTGTCCAACCATTTTTTCCATTTCATCGAATTAAAGTTAGCCCTCCGTCCGGCCCCAGCGTCCAGCGACTAGTGTGCTTCAAATCCAAATCACACACTATTTGCATTACACCCTCCTTTTTCACTATACTAATATCGACACCAATAATATATGGGAGGAAAAAAACCATGCTACCCAACTTTCAAGAAAACCTGCAAAAATACGCCAGGCTATTAGTCGCAAAGGGGATCAATGTGAAACCCGGTGATTGGGTAAAAATGACCATTGCCGTTGATCAAGCTCCTTTAGCCCGTTTAATTACCAAAGAAGCCTATTCGCTTGGTGCGGAAAAAGTAATCGTAAAATGGTCGGACGATGATATCACCAAACAGCATTACATAAACCAGTCCGAGGAATTGTTGACCGATATACCTCAATACCAGATTGATGAATCAGAAGACCATGTACTAAACCATCACGTTTGCCGGCTGTCCATTTTATCTAATGATCCAAACTTATTAAATGAGGTGGATCCCGACAAAGTCGCCGCGTATCAAAAAGTGGCTGGGAAAGCATTCAAAGCCCAACGCGTAGCTACGCAAAATGATGATTTAAAATGGACCGTTGCTGCTGCCGCTGGTGCAGACTGGGCCAAAACTGTCTTTCCTGATTTAAAAACTTCCGAGGAACAAGTTGATGCTTTATGGGATGAGATTTTCAAAACATGCCGCATCTATCATGATGACCCGGTTGCTGTTTGGGATGAACATAAAGAAACACTCAAGGAAAAAGCAACGAAATTAAATGACATACAATTTGATGCTTTACATTACACCGCCCCGGGCACCGATTTAACGCTTGGCTTACCGAAGAACCATATTTGGCAAAGTGCGGAAAGCTTTAATCCGAAGAACGAAGAATTTATTGCCAACATGCCGACAGAGGAAGTGTTCACTGCACCCGATACAAATCGGATGGATGGTGTCGTTGTCAGTACCAAACCATTAAGTTATGCCGGTACACTAATTGAAGGCATCAAAGTCCAATTCAAAGATGGCAAAATTGTTGATATTTCCGCTGAAAAAGGAGATAAAACGATTAAGAAATTGGTTGAGGATAATGAGGGAGCAACAGGCTTGGGAGAAGTTGCGCTTGTGCCAGATCCGTCTCCTATTTCACAATCGGGCATTACCTTCTTTGAGACACTGTTTGACGAGAACGCATCCAATCACTTAGCCATCGGTGCAGCTTATCCAACATGTATTCAAGGCGGGACAAAAATGAGCGAAGAAGAATTACAAGAACATGGCATAAATGTTTCCACCACCCATGTGGATTTCATGATTGGCTCCGATAAAATGGATATCGACGGCATCAAACAAGATGGCACGGTTGTTCCGGTATTCAGGAATGGAGATTGGGCAATATAGTTTTTTGACAACGTCGTATTACTATAAAGGTCAAATATGAAGGTGGAAATCCTCTCATCTGTGTCTAGATGGGAGGTTTTTTTAATAATAAACAGTTGCTATGCTCTATCTCTCGTTGACTATAGGCTAATTCTTCCAAAGTATGTCTGTCTCTTCATTTTTCACAAAGCATCAAACCTTAGTTCAAAGCCACCTTCCCCCTTCAACTTCCCGAAACCGTTGCCCCTGTTACCGTCAAACCAGCATTCATGAAAACTTTGTGACACACATTCTGAACACTTTGTGACAAAAATCACAATCCATTGTCCTTTAACCCCTTTTATGGCATTAATATATGTAGATGGATTGTGACGTAGATCACTTAAGTTGAAGTTGAAATTAATATAGAAAGGGGTACTTTCATTGAAAATAAAATCGGCTTTTGTTGGTTCATTTATTGTTACACTGCTGTTGCTTACTGGATGTGAGCCATTAAAGGTATTAGACCCAAAAGGCCCACAAGCGGAAACAACATCCAATGTAATTTGGATATCAATCGCCACGATGGCCATTATCGTCATTGCAGTATTTGCTCTGTTAATTTTTGTCCTTTTTAAGTACCGCGCTTCCAAGCAACCGGATGATTACGAGCCACCACATATTGAAGGCAGCAAATGGCTGGAAACGATTATCGTTGCGATCCCAGTCATCATTATTGTGATTCTTTCCGTTGTTACCGTCAAATCGACGTATCAGGTTGAAGCGACACCAACGGGGTATGAAGAACAGGAACCAATGACCATTTACGCTTCCAGTTCAAACTGGAAATGGCATTTCAGCTATCCGGAAGAAGATATTGAGACGGTTAACTATTTATACATTCCAACCGATCGTCCTATCGAATTTAAACTATATTCATATGGACCAATCACCAGCTTTTGGATTCCGCAACTGGGCGGGCAGAAATATGCCATGTCTGACATGGTAACAACATTACACTTAGCAGCGGATGAACCTGGCGAATATATGGGACGAAATGCCAACTTTAGCGGAGAAGGTTTTGCCGAAAATACGTTCCAGGTCAAAGCAATGCCTGCTAAAGAATTTGCTGAATGGGTGGACGATGTTCAAAAAACAGCTAAACCACTGACCAAAGAAGAATTTGACGAACTATTGGAGCCCGGTCATCTTGGACAAATGACGTTTAGTGGCACACACTTGTCATTCATGCCACCTCCAGAAGGCCATCATGACGGGCATCAGCATGGATCAACAGATGATTCAGAACAACATCATCATTAATACCATAGCGTCAACATGTTTTAATTACTTTTGAAAGGAGAAAACGTAATGAATTACTTTGATCGGTTTGCCATTCCCCATGGAGATCCACTCATTTATGCATCGATGGTTGCTATCGGTTTGACAGTGATTGCGATTATTGCCGGGTTAACCTACTTTAAAAAATGGGGCTATTTATGGCGCGAATGGTTAACAACGGTGGATCATAAGCGAATCGGCATTATGTATTTAATCTCTGCTTTACTCATGCTGTTCCGGGGTGGAGTAGACGCTATCATGATGCGAGCACAAACATCGATACCAGATAATACATTTTTGGATGCCCAGCATTACAACGAGGTATTTACCACCCATGGAGTTGTCATGATCATCTTTATGGCGATGCCGTTTATCTATGCATTAATGAACTTTGTTGTGCCATTACAAATCGGTGCCAGGGATGTTGCGTTTCCACGATTGAATGCACTCAGCTTCTGGCTATACTTTATGGGTGCAATGTTATTTAACATTTCGTTTGTTGTTGGTGGTTCACCAGATGCCGGCTGGACATCCTATTTTCCACTCGCCGGAAATGATTTTAGTCAATCGGTAGGTACCAATTATTACATGCTATCGATACAAATTGCCGGAATCGGGACATTAATTTCCGGGATTAACTTTATTACGACGATCCTAAAAATGCGTGCACCAGGTATGAAATTAATGAAAATGCCGATGTTTACCTGGACCGCGTTTATTACCAATGCGATTGTTGTATTTGCCTTTCCAGTTTTAACGATCGCTTTGTTGTTAGGTACGATGGATCGTTTATTCGGGGCAAACTTCTTTACCACTACAAATGGTGGAATGGATATGCTCTGGGCCAACCTGTTCTGGATTTGGGGACACCCGGAAGTATACATTTTAATCTTACCGGCATTCGGTGTCTACAGTGAAGTGATCTCTACCTTTTCACGACGTAACTTATTCGGGTATAAAACGATGGTTGCTTCCATCGTCCTGATCTCGTTCCTATCTTTCCTGGTCTGGACCCATCACTTCTTTACGATGGGGCAAGGGCCATTAACGAATAGTATTTTCGCGATTACGACCATGGCGATTGCCATACCGACCGGGATTAAGATCTTTAACTGGTTGTTGACGATGTGGAAAGGAAAAATCAAATTTACGGTACCAATGCTGTATTCGATCGCCTTTATCCCTATTTTTACCATTGGCGGAGTGACCGGAGTTATGCTTGGAATGGCAAGTGCCGACTATCAGTACCATAATACAATGTTCTTAGTAGCGCATTTCCATTACACCATTATTCCTGGGGTAGTATTCGCCATGCTTGCCGGTTTGACATACTGGTGGCCGAAAATGTTTGGCTTCATGTTAAATGAACGAATTGGTAAATGGGCATTCTGGTTTATTGTCGTCGGTTTTAACGTGACATTCTTCCCAATGTTCTTTACCGGACTGAACGGTCAGGCACGAAGAATGTACACCTACTCGGAAGCTACTGGATTTGGTCCACTTAACCTGCTATCGTTCGTGGGTGCGATCGGCCTTGCGATTGGCTTTGCATTAATCGTCTACAATGTTTATTACAGCGTGCGTTATGCTTCCAGAAATATTAGTTCGGATCCATGGGATGCACGCACACTGGAATGGGCAACACACAGTCCAGTACCTGAGTACAACTTTGCAACCACACCAGAAGTCGATTCCATTGAAGCATTCTGGGATCATAAGAAAAATGACCGCCCTATTTTTGCTGACAAGATAGAAACCATTCATATGCCAAATAACAGCGGTTGGCCATTCGTGTTGAGTTGTGTTTTCTTTGTCTGGGGCTTCTCACTGATTTTCAGTATGTGGCTACCGGCCATTATTCTCACACTGGTGATACTCGGATTTATGGCCTATCGTTCCTTTGAAAAAGACGACGGTCACCACATATCTGTCAAGGAAATTGAAGAAACAGAAAAGAAATTGCGAGGTGTTAGCTAATGAAGATGGATCATACGCTTCCTCTTGAATATCGATCGGAACAAAACCAAATCAACATTGTCGGTTTTTGGATTTTCCTTGGTGCCGAGATTATGTTGTTCGCTACCCTGTTTGCCACCTACTTTACCCTCGTGAATCGCACAGGGAGCGGGCCATCCGGCGCAGAAATTTTTGAAATCGGACCAGTACTCATTGAAACGTTTGTCCTTTTAACCAGTAGTTTCACAATTGGTCTTGGTGTTCATGCGATGCGGATTGGTCGTACCAAAGCAATGATGGGATTTTTTGCAATCACATTGCTGCTTGGTCTTTCCTTCCTTGGTGTGGAGATTTATGAATTTATCCATTATGTGCATATTGGTGCCGGCTTGCAAATCAGCGCCTTTACTGCCAGCTTATTAACGACGCTCGGGACGCACGGAGCGCACGTGACACTTGGTTTATTCTGGGGATTGTTTATTATTATACAGGTGAAAAGGAACGGCATCACATCCGCAACCGCAAATAAATCGTTCATTTTCTCTCTGTACTGGCACTTTCTGGATATCGTGTGGATCTTTATCTTTAGCTTCATCTACTTGAAAGGAATGATGTAAACATGGGTGAGTTATTTCCGAAAAAACAAGTAATGGGCTTCATCTTTTCCTTAGTGCTTACCCTGATTGCACTGGCTGTTTATTTCTTTGATTTGTCGTTTACGGCGGGGATGACGATCCTCCTTATTACCGCATTTGTGCAAGCTTTTGTTCAGCTGATTATCTTCATGCACGCTGGTGAAACGAAGGATAAACATTCCATCTATACGAATTTAGCTTACGGATTTGCGATTGCACTGGCAAGTATATTCGGCACCCTGCTCATTATGATATGGGATATGGCTTAAAAACAAAGCACCCGGTGAGCACACTGCTGGATGTTGAAGCCAGACATCATCAAGGAGCGTCTTTCAATAGGCGCTCCTTTTCATTTTTCCTTTATTCATGGATCAAGCCGAATCCCTTTTTCTGTTTTTCTCTCCATTTCTTCTGTAACCACGAAGAAAACGCCCATCAGAAAGATAAAAATAGCCCCCATCACTGTTCCAATACCAATGCCCATCATAGTGCCATATTGGTTCATCAAAGCATAAATGAAAATAGCAATTCCAAGTGTAAGGACTGCACAACCCACATACTTCACAACATTCAGTATTTTCAATTCAGATTTCATGACCGTCATCCCCCTTTACAAGTATTATTTACCCTGTTCACAAATTTGTCAAACTATTTTCACCAGAGAAATAACAACCGTCGCAAAGTCCCCCATATTATGTAAGTTTAGTTATTTCAAAAACTAATCACGGTCGATTCCTCTTATTATTCTCTTCCTATCAGTCGTGATAAACT
This sequence comes from Lentibacillus sp. L22, assembly GCF_040812445.1. Taxonomy (NCBI): domain Bacteria; kingdom Bacillati; phylum Bacillota; class Bacilli; order Caryophanales; family Bacillaceae; genus Lentibacillus; species Lentibacillus sp. L22. Next base: position 90,085 of record NZ_JBFNXI010000008.1, read on the forward strand.
GGTTCTCGGGTGATTCCTCACTGTTTTTCTTCCTTATCTGCCGTGACTGCTTCTCTTTTTCTTTTTTATTCAAAGCTTGAGCGATTGAATAAATGAAAAGATTCCAGAGCAAAATTGCTCTGGAATCTTTTCATTGCGATTTCCAAACATTTACTTAAATAGAAGCTTCATAAATCGATTGAACGGCTTCCTTTAATGCTTGATTAAACTCTTCATCCGTTTGATTAACATTCAAGTCTTGACTTAAGGCTCTGGAGAAACTTGCAATCATATTATCATTTGCTTTCAATTTCTCATTTGCTTCATCCCGGGAATATCCACCGGAAAGTGCAACCACACGTACTACATTCGGATGCTCGATAAGTTCTTTGTACATATTTGGTTTTGTTGGGATGGATAATTTCAACATTACTTTTTCATCATCATTTAACTGATCAAGATGATTTTGAATTTCTGCTTTTAACAGTTCTTCACATTTTTCTTTTTCCGGACTATGAATATCTACTTCCGGTTCAATAATTGGGACAAGACCAGCGGCAATAATTTGTTTACCTATTTCAAATTGCTGATCAACCACCGCCTTGATTCCCTCCGGATTGGCTTCTTTGATCACGGAGCGCATTTTTGTACCAAAAATATGGCGCTCATTTGCATGTTTTAATGTCTCATCCAAATCGGGAATCGGCTTCATTAACTGAACGCCATTCTGTTCTTCAGCAAGCCCTTTGTCTACCTTTAAAAATGGTACAATACCTTTCTTTTCTGCTAAATAATCAGCTGTATATAAACCCTCAACTTTTCTGTCCATCGTGTTTTCAAAAAGGATAGCACCTAAAATATACTTACTATCAAATGCAGGGGAAGTCATAATACGTGTCCGCATATCATGTACCAATTTGAACATTTCTTCCTCATTGGAAAAGGCATCTTCAGTTACACCATATGCTGCCAGTGCTTTTGGTGTACTGCCACCACTTTGGTCCAGCGCTGCAATAAAACCTTTCCCATTTTTCATTCTTTCTAATTGATCTTGTTGCATTATTTCCACTCCTTCAGGATAATTTGTACCATTCAGCCATTTAGAAAAATAAATAGATAGGCAAAAGACCACCTATATTATAACATATTATAGTAACGGCGGAAACAGTTAGCAGCTGTCTGAATGTGATTTTACCTTAGGACTTGGTTCATCGACACGCCATCAAGTATTCCATTCCAGCGAACTTTTGTTTAGCTCGGACTTTATTCTTTTTCAATATCCCGGCTAACTAGTGTGTCCGAGTAAAATTCAATGCTGTGTTCGAGTGGCTCTTGATCGATTTTCCAATGAACTCCAAAACCGCACCAGCATATCCGCCCTCTTCCATTGCCTTCCCTCCCTACAACCTTTACAATATTCATTGGGAAAGGAGTATTCCAATGAACGTAAACTATAACCTGCCAGATTCTATACAAGAAATGCTTGAGAAAACGCCAAAAACAATAGATAACACGTTTGATGACCTGATTCGCCAAGGTGGCTATGTTCCGCCACAAATCAATTTGTTAATTGACGCTATCTCTGCTTTAAGCATGGGGAAAAATATTTTATTAAAAGGTCCAACTGGTGCAGGAAAGACGAAATTTGCCGAGACACTGTCAAACTTGTTCCAACAGCCGATGTTCAGTATTAATTGTTCCGTTGATCTTGATGCGGAAAGTTTAATGGGCTTTAAAACGTTGGCCTATCAAGATGAAAAGCAAATGATCGAATTTGTGCCAGGTCCCGTGACAAAGGCGATGCAACATGGCACTTTTTTATATATTGATGAAATTAACATGGCCAAACCAGAAACATTGCCACTAATCAATGGTGTACTGGATTACCGGCGAACAGTGACTAATCCATTCACCAATGAAATTATTCATGCCGAAGATGGATTTAACGTGATTGCCGCGATCAATGAAGGCTATGTCGGTACGGTTCCCTTGAATGAGGCCTTGAAAAACCGGTTCATTATTATTGATATTCCCTATTTGCAAGGTGAGCAACTCAAACAATTGATTCAAACGAACACAAGACTGGCAAATGAAACAACTATTGATTTATTCGTAAAACTCTCAGCCGATCTCATTAACGCAGTCTATCAGGGAAAAGTTGCCGAAGATGCCGCTTCGATCCGTGCATTATTGGATGCCTGTGATTTGAGTACAGTTATTCCGGCCAAACGGGCGATTGTCCGATCAATTACGGATAAACTGGAAGAAGAACGCGAACGGGAATTTGTTAATAATATAGCGGCTACACTATTTTAGAAGGGAGCCTGCCAGATGATGGATAACCGATGGATTGATATAAACGTCAATACGAATCTATACCTGCAGCTGCAGGATTTAACGACCGTATTATCCGGAAATACTGATTTCACCTTTGCGTACACATATGGGTCCTTCATTGACATCATCAATCATCAAGTAACCGGCAGCAGCATGTGGGATATGGATAAACCAGAAATTAGCGTACCTGGCTACAAGACGGATGTATTTTTACGAACGATCGGGACACTGCATTCTTCCCATGTTCCAACCCTAAATACCTATTTGCAAGAAATAGAAGAATCCGGACTATCGAAATTTGCTGTCCAGCTTATTACATTACTGGAAGATATCCGACTGGAGGAAGTGGTCAAACACATGCGGCCGGGAACGAAACGTGATTTTGCCATCCGTACCAAGTATTTAAAACACTTTTTTTCCACTCAATTAGCGATGAATGTGACAAGAAGTTATGCATTGGATGAGCTATTTTGCCTGATCTATCTACTATTACAAGCTGACCGGCCCGATCCGGATTTTCCGCATGCAACCGGCAAACAGCTTAAGCGATTGGAAAAACTGAAGCCACTCCTGTATGAAAGTTTTGCAGCAAAGACGTCAGCAGATATCGCTCGTATTGCAGAACAAATTGTGTTTTCATTGGAAAATGATTACATTGATATGATAAACGACTACTTCACGTTTCCTATTGCTCATATCAAGTCCTTATCAGAAAACACGTTATTTGATGAATTAACCCGAACCGATGAGTTGGCGAACCAGGACATGGAAGACGTGGATGAGAAAAACAATGAGTATTTCGATCAGCCGTTTTCCACTTGGCATCGGGAAAATCAAAACAGTGACCGGAAGCAAAACTTTCTCCAATTTGAGCTGGAAGTCGGTACGAAAACAAATATTCGTGGCGGAGCTGCTCGCGAAACCGAGGACGCGGACCAAGCGATGGGCAGCGTTCAGGGTACATCCGGAAAAAGTAATCAGAATGACTACTCCAAGCTGGAATCGTTGGAGAAACAGGAGAAGAAACGGGCTGGAAAAGAATCCAGCGATAGTATATACGGTGAAGACAATAAAAATGCTGTTGCTATTGACAAACATGCCAAGACACCCTCTGAAGCAGATCAAGCGTTATACCGGCAATATCTACAGGAGATCGAACCGTTTAAACGAAAGCTTGCGGCAACGATTGAAAAAACGATCGAGCATAAAAAGAATGCACCACGACAATATTTAGTCATCGGCCGGCTATCAAAAAAACTATTGGCGCTTGTTGTTGATGAAAGCCCTCGTGTATTTTACAAGAAAAATCAGAAATCACGCGAGGTGGACGCAGTGTTCACTCTCCTAATCGACTGTTCTGCTTCCATGCACAATAAAATGGATGAAACCAAACGCGGGATTATCCTGTTTCATGAGGTTTTGAACCAATTAAAAATCCCCCACGCCATTGTCGGTTTTTGGGAAGATGCCAACGAAACAAAGGAAGACTATCAGCCAAACTATTTTCACCGGATCCACTCTTTTAGCGATTCATTCTATCAAAATGATGGCGCTAAAATTATGCAACTGGAACCGGAAGAAGATAACCGGGATGGCTTTAGTATCCGTCTCGTTACTAAGGAATTGATAGCCAGAAGCGAAAAAAATAAATTCCTGCTTGTCTTTTCCGATGGTGAACCGGCTGCAATGGGATATGATCAAAATGGGATTGTCGACACAAACGTCGCGGTGTCTCAAGCTCGCAAACAAGGGATTGAGGTTATCGGAATGTTCCTATCCGATGGCGAGATCGATGAGCATGAAGATGCGACCATGAAGAATATATATGGAAAGGAACGCTTAATGATTCCAAGTGTAGCCGAACTACCGGCACATTTTGCACCGTTGTTGAAGCGGTTGTTGTTGAAGTCGATTTGAAATATACAAAACAGGTGAACGCTTATGCTCCTATTCAATAGAAACGTTCACCTTTTCCAGAAAATCAGTTGAATGGGACGTAAGAAGATTGTGTATGATATAAAGCTAATTGTACTCATTTACAGAACGGAGCGTTATACGTAAAATTAGTATCCTACTTTTGTTCCACACGTTCCTTCCCTAATTTCAAACCTTTTGCATAACAAATTCTTCGGTTTCTTCTTGTTAATTTAATGCAAGTGAAGCAACATCAGGTTCCCTAGTATCACAACTTCATTTAGCACTCTCCCTAAATTACTCCCCCACCCCACATGAAAAAATAATTACTTTATAACAAATACGTAATCATTACTATTTACAAATCGGAATTATTACGGTAATATATTTTACGTACTAGCGTTAAGGAGGATTTCATATATTGAAAAGAATTATTGTAATGATGATATTTTTACTATTTTCGCTTATCATTGCTGCTTGTGATTCCGCTACCAAGGATGAAACGAAGGCAGACTTAACCATTTATACATCGATTTACCCGATCCAGTACGCCGTAGAACGGATTGGCGGTGATACGGTTCATGCAGAATCCGTTTATCCACCAGGTGTCGATGCACATAGCTACGAACCAACTACAAAAAAGATGACGTCGATTGCTTCCAGTGATGCATTTATTTATTTGGGTGCCGACATGGAGGCTTTTGCCGAAACAGCTGCCGATGCGCTGCAGTCAGAGAATGTTCATTTGGTTGAGCTTGGAAAACATGAAGCGCTTTTTGATGCAGAACATGAAGAGCACAAAGAACGGGATCATACAGATGATGGGCATCATCATGGGGACCATAACCCACATATTTGGCTTGACCCCATGCGTATGATCGATATGGCTGATCTGGTCAAGCAAGAATTAACTGATTTAAACCCAGATAAAAAAGAATTGTATACAGATAACTTTGAGGCGTTGAAAAAAGATTTGTTAGCACTGGATGACAACTTCAAAAAAACATTAGAGCCGAAACAAAATAAAAAAATACTTGTTTCCCACGCCGCCTACGGATATTGGGAGGATAGATATGGGATCGAACAAATCGCAATTAGGGGTGTCACCACAAGTGATGAACCATCGCAAAAGGATTTAACCTCGATTATGAAACAAGCTAAGGAAAATAATCTGGACTATATCCTTTTTGAGCAAAACAGTTCAGACCGAATCGCCACAATCATGAAGGATCAGCTTCATGCGAATGTGGAGTACATTCATAATCTTGAAGTCTTGACCGATAATGATATAGAGAACCACGAGGATTATTTATCGTTAATGAAACATAATTTGCATATACTTGATAAAGTTACCGAGTAAAGAAGGTGAGAACAAACCATGAATCAATCAATTATTACGATGAAAAATGTCCATTACAAATATGATAAAAGAGAAGTCTTAGACCATATCAATTTTACATTACCACAAGGATCATTTATGGGATTAGTTGGACCAAATGGAGGCGGAAAAACTACCTTCATTAAATTAGTACTTGGACTACTAAAACCAGATACAGGTAACATTGAGTTGTTCGGTCAGTCAATTGAAAAATTCCATGAGTGGGATCGAATTGGATTTGTTTCACAAAAGGCCAATTCATTTAATAAAGGCTTTCCAGCAACCGTTTATGAAGTCGTATCGATGGGACTTACCGCTAAAATTGGCTATTTCAGGTTTTTTAAAAAACAGCATAAAAATAAGGTTTTGGAAGCTATTCATCAGGTAGGCATGGATGATTATACACATGAAAACATCGGAAATCTTTCTGGAGGTCAACAACAACGTGTTTTCATTGCCCGAGCCCTTGTTAACAATCCAGATTTGCTGATTCTGGACGAACCTACCGTTGGAGTTGATGCGGAAAATGTGAAACGTTTCTATGACATACTTCATCAACTACATCAAGAACAGCATATTACCTTATTACTGATAACACACGATACAGGTATGATGACTGAATATGCTACAGACATTGTTTGCTTAAATAAAACATTGTATTTTCATGGTAGCCCCAATCAATATACTTCCCTGACGGAGCGGGATCTATCCCGTTTTTACGGGCACCCGGTAAATATTGTCACCCACAATCACGCGTAATGGAGGAAACACAATGCTCTCGGATATTTTACAATTTGATTTTTTAAGAAATACATTTATAACTGGGCTGCTCATTGGGATGATTGCTCCATTGCTGGGTACATTTATTGTAGTAAGGCGTTTATCGTTGATTGCCGATGCCCTGTCTCATGTGACACTTGCCGGAATTGCATTTGGATTATTATTAGAGAAAAAACTAGCCATGACAATCATCACCCCGTTATATGGCGGAATGGCCTTTTCGGTACTTGGATCCATCTTTATTGAAAAACTTCGCGGTGTCTATAAGGCATATCAAGAGATTGCGATTCCGATTATTTTATCAGGCGGCGTTGGGCTAAGTGTTATTTTTATTTCTCTGGCAAACGGATTTAATACCGAGCTGTTCAACTATTTATTTGGCTCCGTCTCCGCAGTCAGCCAGAACGACCTTTTTACAATCTTGGGGATCTCCATTTTTGTTCTGTTAATGATTGGTTTATTTTATAAAGAACTAGTTACCTTATCATTCGATGAAGAACATGCGACTGTTTCCGGCATTCATGCAAAATGGATTCATTTGCTTTTCATCGTATTAACAGCGCTAGTAATCGCTGCCTCCATTCGAATTGTTGGTGTACTGCTCGTTTCTGCATTAATGACGCTACCGGTTGCCGCCAGTATGCGAATTGCAAAAGGATTTAAACAAACCATGTTTTTATCCATTGCATTTGGGGAATTATCTGTTATTCTGGGATTGGTTTCCGGTTATTATTTCAGTATCCCGCCCGGTGGAACAATCGTGGTTATCTCGATCATCATTTTACTGGTTTCGATAGGGTTGAAACGACTCACATTTACTTTTAAAGGGAGAAGGAATTCAAATGAAAGTTAATGAAGCAATTCAGAATTTAAAAGAAAAAGGTTATAAAACAACAAAAAAGCGAAAGGATATCTTGACTTTTTTTACAAATGCTGATGGGTATCGTTCAGCCAAAGATTTGATCCAATATATGGAACCAACCTATCCAAATATGAGTTTTGATACGGTATATCGAAACTTGCATCTGTTTAATGAGATCGGCATACTTGAAACGACGGAACTCAATGGCGAAAAACTGTTCCGTATCAGTTGCGCGGATCACCATCATCACCATTTTATTTGCAAATATTGCGGGAAAACAAAGGAAATTGATTTTTGTCCCATGAAAGAAGTAGAGGATGCATTAGCAAATTACAATATTGAAGATCACAAATTTGAAATCTATGGATTGTGCCCATCATGCCAGTCCGCATAAAGAGAAGCAGTCAAACGTCATGCAAAGTATGGAACGAATGAATATGTAAAGCGCTTAAACCGCACACACCCGCTCTTTTCATATCCTTATCAGCGGGTTTGCTGTTTCTATCAGCGGGTTTGCTGTTTCTATCAGCGGGTTTGCTGTTTCTATCAGCGGGTTTGCTGTTTCTATCAGCGGGTTTGCTGTTTCTATCAGCGGGTTTGCTGTTTCTATCAGCGGGTTTGCTGTTTCTATCAGCGGGTTTGGGGACGTCCTTTTAAATGGACGTCCCCAAACCACTATATAAAACTATGGATCACCAAAACAATGAAAAACGCGATAAATGCTAACAAGGTCTCCAATACGGTCCAAGTTTTAAACGTCTCTTTTACTGTTAATCCCAAATATTCCTTTACCAACCAGAATCCAGCATCGTTTACATGTGATAACATTAATGATCCCGCTCCGGTAGCAATAACTAATAATTCCAGGTTTACACCGGTCATGTTTGCTACAACCGGTGAGACAATTCCAGCGGCTGTGGTTAACGCAACCGTGGCGGATCCTGTAGCGACACGAATCAGTCCAGCTACGGCAAATGCCAAAACAATTGGTGACAGTGCCATTTGTTCAGCCATTTGCGCAATGGAATCCCCTACACCACTGTCGATTAAAATTTGTTTAAAGCCACCACCGGCACCAATGATTAAAATAATCGACCCTACCGGTAAAATACATTCATCAACAAGCCGCTTTATCATTTTCTTATCCATTCCACGACGGAAACCTAGCAGATAAAAAGCTGCAAAACAAGAGATAAGCAATGCAATAACCGGGCTGCCGATAAAAAGGAAGATCTTCTCTACCATTTCCGGAACCGGCATATATGGTCCAAACACAGACAAGAGAATTAACACCACTGGCAACAAGATAATGAAAAATGATACGCCAACACTGGGTAGTTTTTCTACTTCTGTAGTAGAACTAACAAGCTTTGGTTCTCCTTCTGGCTTAACCCGTTTGTGCACCCACTTTGCAAAAATTGGGCCGGCAATGATAGCGGTTGGAAGAGCAATAATCAGGGAATAAATCAGTACCTTGCCAAGATTTGCGTCAAAAATGCTTATTGCCGTCATTGCTCCTGGATGTGGCGGGACAATCCCGTGCACAATAGATAAACCAGCGATAAGCGGTAACCCGATCAACAGAATATTTTGTTTGGTTTTATTACGAATGGCAATAACAAGCGGTAGTAAAATAACAATCCCTACCTCGAAAAAGACCGGAATCCCGACAATAAAACCAGTAAATAACATAGCCCATGGCAACCGTTTTTCGCCAAATATTTTAACAAAGTACTCGGAAATCTGTACACCCGCGCCGGATGCTGCCATCATTTTCCCCAAAATGGTTCCCAGCGCCAGAATACCGACTAAATGACTTAATACATCTCCAACTCCGGTTTCATAGGCATCAGCAATTTTGTCCAGTGATAATCCGGACATAATCGCCAAAAATAGACTTGCCACCGTCAAACTAATAAATGCATGCCAATGCCACCATGAAACACCTAAAATGACGATAACAATCGAAAGTAACGTAACAACCAACAAATAAATGTCCATACGACTCCACTCCTTCCTGTAATAGGCAACGCTTTCACTTTGGGGTCATAAACCTGTCTCATCAATAGGGGCATCCTACACTCCCTTAAGCGTCATAATTAATCAGATACTTCTGTCTCTTCGTATTGTAATACCCCTCACTATACTCCACTAACTGATCATGTTCATCATATGAATAACGCTCTCGTTTCAATACAGGTTTTTCTTTATCAATCTCCAGTTTTTCTGCCACATATGCCGGAACATCAGTAACGTCAAATTGATCGCGAAACGTTTTCATTTCAATATTTTTATCCTCAATCAGTTTGTATAAAGACTGATCCTTAAATGCTGCCAGTTCCTCATCCAACAATATCCTGGATAAATAATGCGTATAATGGATATATGGCTCACCATCAAGATAGTATAACCGCTCCACACGCAAGCATTGATCACCAAATAAGCGAAATAATTCCGTTTCCTCCCCGTTCTGCACCGCTTTTACATCCAATAAATGCTTTTGCACCTGATGTCCTTGCTCTACTAAAATTTCTGTAAAGCGTTTACCTCTCGAGAGCTTGGAAGCGGTGGTATTTTGAATGACTTTTGTCCCTTTCCCGCTTTTCGTTTCCAAGTACCCTTCCTGGACAAGCTCTTTAATTGCATTTCGGACAGTAATTTTACTAACATTAAATTCTTTTTCCAATTGCGGTTCAGATGGGATATTCGTTCCGATTGCATAAATTCCGTGTAAAATGCGATCCCGTATGATATCTCTGATTTGCGAATATAATGGACCTTTTTTTCGTGTTACACGCATCGTCATCCTCCTATCTTTTTATATCACCCGCCGATACTTCCATCGCGCTTCTAATCTCTTCTTCTGTTGACATTGGCGTGTCGCCAGTAATCGTATGTGCCAGCATGCCGGCAGCAGTAGCAAAATTCACAGTTTCTTCCGGAGAATACCCTTCCAATTCACCATGGACAACGCCACTCGTATAAGCATCTCCTGCCCCAACCCGATCAAGAACGGAAAAAGTCAGTGGATCCGCGAATACCAATTGTTGATTTTTATACATAAACCCACGGAGCGTATGTGTATGATCATCGTTTATAGTACGATGCGTCCCGGCAATAATACGAATCTGATATTTTTCAGCCACCGTTGGCAACAAATCCTGGAGTTGGGCTTGGCGGTCTACTTCGTTTGTTTCCATACCAAGAATATATATGGCATCTTTCTCGTTCATCATGACAATATCGGCTAATGAAAGCATCTCTTCATAATGGGGTTTTGCTTTTTCATATCCCTGATCCCCCCATAATCCCGGACGATAGTTACAATCAAAAATCACCGTTCCACCGTTTTGATGAACGGTTTTTGCAAAGTTTTTCATGTGATTTCGCACGCGATCATTCGTTGCCAAATTAATCCCGCAGAAATGGACCATATCCACTTCTTTGGCAACCCTTTCAAAGTCATACGTTCCTTTAGCAGCAATATTGAAACTACTGTCCTGTCTGCTGGAATTCGTCACCCGGCTTGGTCTGGAACCGTAGCCATTTTCCAGGAAATACATCCGGATATAATCACCTGTCCGCTGAACAAAAGGCATAGAAATACCCAGCCTTTGCAAGTGCGCAACAGCTGCATCGCCTAGTGGATTTGCCGGTACGGTAGAAACAAGATATCCCTCATGACCAAATCTGGTTAATGCAGAAGTGACATTGACTCCTGTACCGGAAAAAGAATAGGTTAAGGTATTCGTTTGTGTTAACCGGTCATGCCCTGGAGCTTCCAGGCGCATGACCACTTCGCCAAATGCTGCTATTTTCTTACCCATGATTATCTACCAGCTTTTTAATTGTTGCATAGATTTCACGGACATCATCGGTATTCGTCTTCCCGGTTTCTTTATCAATAATGGACGAATACACATGGGGAATAATTTTTGGCACGTTTGCTTCCAAAGCTATACGAACAATTGGTTCAAGATTTTCCTTATTTATACCTCCAGTTGGCTCCAATGCGAATCCTTCTTCTCCGCAAATACGTGCCACTTCCCGGTATTCATCCTCATGGGCTAGTCCTTTCATTGGGAAATATTTTAATGCATTACCGCCCATGTCCCTAATCAGTGCGATTGCGGATTGAACTGGCACAATGGCTTGCTCCGTTTGCTCTGCACTAGCAGGACCAGTTGAAATATTCACATAGCCTGCTTTGCCTGTTGGCGATACGAGGGCGTTAATCCAGCTCTCTTTTTCTCCAAGGTTCGCCCTTGTCGCCCCAACCGATGGGAATACCTGATTGATGTGGCTGCCGGCGTAATGCTTGGCAATCTCCGCTACCACAGCAGCCTGACGATTGTCTCCCGCACCTAAACCGATCGATACACTTTCCTCAATTTCTGTACCATATGCCTTCATCGCTTCTACGGCCTTATCGACTGTTGAATAATCTTTTGACAAAACACCAATTAAAACATGCCCCTCGGCAGCATCATATACTTCTTTCGCATTTTCTACGCTATTTGCCAATACATTCAATGCAATCCGATCTTTATAAAAACGTGTTGTGATGGACATATTACTTTCCCCCAATGATTTCTTCTATTTTGGCCTTAATTACATTTATATCATCGCCTTGAAGTGGCCGCGGATCGATATCAAAAAAGCCCTGTCTGACACCATAATCCCTTGTATATACAGCTATTTCTCCTTCACGCAAACGAGTGACAACATCTGCTGCAGTTATTTTTGCTTTTTCCGGATCAATTTGCACACGTGCCCGAAAAATCTTCCTGCCGGCTTCATCTTGTACAATCGTCACATTCACACCGTCTATCTCACACAATGGAAGCAAGGTGTTCAGTGTCGCTTTTTCTTGTTCACTATTATCCTCTTTTGTTCCATATTCCTTGATTGCTTGCAGCAGGCCAAAAGTTGTTTCTTTGCCAACCTTCATACTGCGTCCAATATAATGCAGTTGCAACTTAATCCACTCAATATATTGGCGTTTCCCACCAACAATACCTGAAGTTGGCCCCTCGATCGCTTTCGAACCACTATAAATTGCTAAATCGGAAATAGGAATGTATTTTTGAATATCCTCTTCCGCTGCTGCATCAACAATAAGTGGTACACCATTGCGTTGAGCAACTTCCCATGCTTCTTCAACGGAAATCATATTTTTTTGAACTGCATGGTGTGACTTGACATAAAGGATGGCCGCAGTACTCGTATTGATTGCCTCTTCAATATGTTCCGCTTTCCCCTCATTTGCGTAACCAACCTCAACCAGTCGACCGCCACCTAAATAAACCATCGTTTCCACCGGCGCACCATATTGGACATTATGACCCTTCAACATAATCACTTCATTGTTAGGCAGGATATCTTGATGCAGCCGTTCACTTTTTCGACGGCTTCCTTGTGTAACAAGCGCTGCAATCGATAAAGCAATCCCACTGGAAGCAGAATTAACAACTACGGCAGCCTCGGATCCCAGGATTTCGGCGATATAATCTCCCGCCTTATCCACCAGATCAGCTATTTCAACATATTGCTGACCGCCTTGTTTCATCGCATCCATGACGGTATCTGTTGGTGCTGATACGCCAAGAATACTCATTCGGCCGCTGGCATTAATCACACGTTTTAAGCCATACTTAGCATTCAATGATTCGGTCATTGATCACCACACCCTTTGCTTTGATTTCCTTGCTGGCAGTTCGTTTTTCTCCTTCTGAATCTGTCAATGTAACCGGATGATCCTCGACGGTGAACAAGGTTAAATTCGCCTGATCACCAACTTTTATCCGTCCAAGTTCTGGTTTTTGCAGCCAGTCTGCAGCGTTGGTTGTTACCGCTTGGATCACTTCCTCGAGTGAATAGCCCAAATACAGAAACTTGGAAAGGACATTGGCCATACTATAGACAGGTCCATTTAAACGGTTCCCACGATAAATGTCTGTGCTGATCGTATCAAAATGGATGCCATGCTGTTTCGCGGTTTCCGCAACCTTAAAGGAAAAACTTGCCGTTCCATGCCCCACATCGAAATGAACTCCGCGTTTGATTGCATCTACAAATACAGGTAAGGGCGCCCCTTCGTTATCAAACAAATTATTGGCTTTCCCATTTAAAAAGTGTGTGACGACATCATGTTTTTCCAAAAGTGGGAGTACGTCTTCTATATTCGGTGGTGCAGAACCGATATGCACCATCAGTGGCAATGTTGTTTTCGCGGAAATTTCCCTTGCCAAATGTAACGGTTCCACATCATTTCCAGAGACAACACTTGAGCTCATCCGGGCTTTCAAGCCAACAATGGAGTCTTGATAACTATTGGCTGCCGTTACCGCTTTCTCTTGATCAATCCATTCCAAATTCGATAACTCATCCACCCGTCTCAAGCCAATTCGGGAAATGTTTAAAAAGGCAAACAATCTCGTCAAGCTCTTTTTGCTGTTGGCAACCAAATCGCCTATCCGATCCGCCCCACAGCTGCCAGCGTCCACAATGGTTGTTACTCCCTGTTTCACACCGATTTCATCTATTTCATCGCCATATGGGTCAAATTCTGGAAAAGCGTGAACATGCAAATCAATCCAGCCACTTGATACATACATGCCACTAGCATCAAATTCCTGCTGACCACGTCCTTTCCCGGCACCTGTCACTTCGGCAATTGTACCGTTTTCAATGACAATGTCAATTTCCTCTCCATTTAACCTTTTCGCATGACGCAAAACAAATTGGTTCGTCATTTATATGTCACCTGTTTCTTACTCGGATTTTAATGCGTTTTCATTTTTCATAGGTAATAATATCATACAAAGGACATTATGTAAATATAACGTTATAATGTTTAGTAAAATAAAATTCTCTTACAGATTCCATTGTGATTAATTTCCCAACCAAAAATTAAGAGCTTAGAGATTAACTTCTAAGCCCCAAATAATTCCGAATTTTGGTTTATTAATACGTGATAAATCCCACCCATAATCGGGGCGGAAGGGATTGTTTTACGCATGCTCAGCTGCAATGGCATCTTTCTTCGTTGCATGGACGGTTCCAAATGGATGTTCAGGTGGAGCATAAATAGAATACAGCTTCAGAGGCACATTACCTGTATTAGTAACATTATGCCATGTCCCGGCTGGAACAAAAATGGCACTATCTTCTTGAACATTTTGCCGGAACGTTAAATTGTTTTTGGAATCTCCCATTTGAACAATTCCTTTACCTTCTTCAATCCGCAGAAATTGGTCTGTTGACGGGTGAACTTCCAAACCAATATCTTCACCCACACGAATACTCATTAACGTTACCTGCAAATGTTCTCCGGTCCATAACGCAGTACGAAATGTACGATTTTGCTCAGCAGCTTTTTCAATATCCACTACAAAAGGTTGTTTTCCATGATCCCTAACAACCCTGTTATTGTTATTCATGGCATCATGCTCCTGCTTCGGAACCTCTGGTGTATAACCGTACCAAACTTGCCTGTTATAATCATATGGAGGAACATGAACAAAGTAATGCCATGGATAAATATTCATGTAAGGATAATAGTACATTTTCTTCATCCCTTTCAAATTGATCACAGTATCCTATGCACCGTATTTCAGAAATGGAACTTGCACTGCTGTAACTTTTAATTACTCAAAGTCAATATAATACTAGCCATCCTCCACCATTCTCTTCTTTAAAAATTTGTCTAATGACCCGCGATCTCATTATTATCATAATAAAAGGCGTTATTTTGCTCTGCTCTTCTCCTTCTATTAAGAATAAAGTACTTTCGTTAGCTTTGAAAAATCAATTTGTTTGCTTCATGCTCTTATCCAGGAAAAATCGTTAACCTTTAGTCTAACATCTTTCATACATTATTTCCCTTATAGTATCAAATCACTTTTCATTACTAGTTTCTGGTACATATACTATAATTTTTCCATTAGGATATGCCCCCTTCCACCCGCATGGCCATCCTCCCTGTTTATATATATCAAAAATCCGTTCATAAAAATTATCCGTTTTCCCATTAACTAACCTATTTAAAGCGCACATTGTAAGATCCCCCTCAACTTCTTCATTTATATCAATATAATCAAAAGGGAGAAAATCATTAGCGTTATTAATATGGTTACCAAAGTATTCATACAACTCATCTTGCAAAGAAGCAAAATCCAAATTATATACCTTTTCTACAATATTTTCACTTTCCACCGATTTAACATACTCCCACACAGTATAGTCCTCATTTAAGTCCTGTGACCATGCAAAATTTTGCGCCTCGCCAAAGTCGTTAATTACTTCCGCATTAGTAATAAAACCTCTATTATTAAACATCTTACTGTTATAAATAAAATTCATTACTTTTTCTACTAATTGTGTGTTTTCGCCAAAGTTCACGTTTATGTATCGATTCAGCACTTTAAGGTCCTCTCCCAACCTTTCTAGTCTGCTCATGATCCAGTTCATACTCATCTTTATATGCCAATGCAATTTCAACCACCCGCTCTAGTGAGAAATCTTCTTCATTCCAAAATCAAATCACTAGGAGCTGGATGAGGAACATTTTCTTCCAAAATTTCTATATACCTCCTTGCCGGATAACTTGGAACTATAAATTTTGTTTACCAATTCTTCTTTGGATAACCTTTTTTTCATAGTTTTCGCCTTCCTTTAATTAGTTCCTTGCTCTCCAAAATAATATGCAGGATCCAAAATGTTTTGGTGCATTTTCGGTGATAATAATTCCAAATTAATGAAATGACAATGGTACTATTCATCTAATACGGATACTTTTTAACAACCTACTATGTACCGAGCTATGTTTTGAATCCAGGCACTTACACATTTCAAATGCATCACTGTGTCCGGATCCAAGCATTTTACTCGCTATCCCGCGCATCTTTCGCAAATTGTTTCCGAAAACTTAAGGCAACCACAATCAGCAGCAGGGAAACAATCGCAACGAAAAGATATATTGGCTGGTATGCAGCATGTGCCGCCTCATTGAAGGCACTATGTAATGATTGCCTAACTTCCGGAACCGGGATCTGATCGATGTTTGCTTCGATATTACTGTATCCGCCAGAGCCTTGAACGTGTTTCATTGCTTCTTTTGGTATATCGTTCATATCAACATGCTGTTCTCGCAATTTTTCCGGGATTAGCGTACCAAGTTTGCTAAATCCCTGCTGTATAAATGTTGCAAAAATCGTTGGTGCGATGGTCAGCCCGATTTGGCGTGACACCGACAATGTGCCAATCGCGATACCTTTTTGGGTTCCGGCAGCATTGGCTGTTAAAACCGTTAATGGTGCGCCCAGCATGAAGCCAAAGCCGATTCCCGCGATTACAGTAAATATGATAAATGTCAGCTTGGTATCGGTAAAGAGTGCCAAGCCGGCAAACCCGATAAACGAGATAATTCCCGCAAACACCAATGTATTAACCGGGCCTCTCTTGTCAACAAAATGACCTCCCCCACTTGCGCCAATACCTGAGGCGAGTGCCAATGGGGTCATCCAGTAACCCGATTTGGCGGCTGGTATACCCAACACCTGCTCAGCAAAGGATGGAATAAAAATGACAGCACCGATAAATGTTCCTGACATGAACGCCATAATCATCGTCATGGAATAGGTCGATTTCCGCAATAAGGCAAACGGCAAAATCGGATCAACATTATTATGTTCTTGCCGTTTTTCCAGCAACAATAGTCCCGCAAAGATGATAATACCAAGTATTAAAAGGCCTAGGACACTCCAGCTAAGAAAACTGTCCAGTAAGTTGCCAGTACCAAGATTATTCACAGCAAACATGACACTTAAAATGGATAAAGATAAGAGCGTGATGCCTAGATAATCAATTTTGGACATGACAACGTCTTTTGTTTCTTTTAGGAAAACCCATCCGAATACAAATAAGATAATCCCGATTGGAACATTAATCAAAAACAGCCAGTGCCAATTTCCTGTCCAATCGATTAGAAAACTTCCGATATTGGGACCAATCACCGAAGCAATTCCATTCATCGCACCTAAAAAACCAAGCATGCTTCCTTGACGATTTTTCACAACGGTACTGATGACATGCGAACTGGCAATGATAAAAATACCACCGCCACCAAACGATTGGAGAAGACGTGCAGCCAAAAAGAAAGCAAAATTCGGGCTCAACGCTACACCAAGTGAACCAATACTAAAAAGCGCTATTTCAATCAAAAACAATCTTTTTCGCCCGAACCGGTCAGCCAATTTCCCTACAATCGGTGTGGTGACAGCAAGCCCAAGGGTATACAGGGTTATCCCCCAGGAGCCAAGTGTTGCCGACACATGAAAGGAAGCATTGATCGTTGTCAAAGCAGCACTAATAATGCCATTGTCCAGTGCTGCCATAAACACACCAATTAATAGAATAATAAATGAAACATTCATTTTCGTTTGTTGTTCCGCAGTATTCATTGCCGTTCATCTCCTGCCTGCCAAAATCTATCTTTGTGCAAGTATACCAGAACAAATTTTTAATGGCGATGGCAACACGACAAACCTCCCTGAATCTGGCAAGCTGTCTCTCAAGTTGGGCTGTTCTCTCACGAATTCATGTGATGCCTCCCGAGTTGTGCGCGCGCTCTCCCGTCTTTATGCTGTTGTCTCCCGGGTTAGACGTACGCTCTCCCGTCTTCATGCCTCTGTCTACCAAGTTAAAGGCGCACTCTCCCGTCTTCCCGCCTCTTTCACCCGAGTTAAGGGCGCGCTCTCCCGTCTTCTCGCCGCTGTCTCCCGAGTTGGAGGTCCGTTCCAGCCCTGGTCCCTCGCATAACCAAAATTATCAAATTCAGTGATAAGCTATTCTTCAATGATCATCCCCTTAGACAAAATCCAACCATTTAATCCATATGAGGCTTGGATTTTGAAGTAATGATACCCGTTTTCCTTTATATAATTAATCATCTCCCCTATATAATCGTAATCCATCGGCCAATAATGGTCTTTCCTTTATCTAATAATTCCTTATTCTCCAAAGCAAACGAATCAACCTGTCCTTCCACTATATCCAAAAGTATGCTATTAGACAGCTGGTCTTCAAAATGAAAGGTGAAAAAATCTTCAAACAAAACCTTCAATTTTTCCTATCCATCACATTATTGGGTGAAGTTATATTGAAGAAACTCTTCCCGTACGAATAGTTCAAAAACCTAAAGGAAATACAATGAAAAAACGTCAAATAAACCCTAATTGCAAATACGTTTAGAATTTATTTAACGCTTATCCTTTGATAGAATCCAGCCGTTTACCTAATTATCAAATACTTCAGTTCATTGAAGGGTCTATTTTTCCCAAGCCTAAACACTATCCCATATAATTTGTAGAGGTAATATAATCAAATTTATTCGAAGAGTTTATCCTATTATTGTATTCAAAATTATACATTAAAATAACAGCATTATAATACTTGTTTAAATTAATATCTCTGTCTATTTTCGGTAATATGTTCTCATCGTATGAACATCCATCCAATAAAACAGAAATATTATTGCTCTTTTGCACCAATACTGCTTTTTCAATAAAATCTTCATCTGCTTCATCCATATCAATGTTAAAATCAACATAAAACTTTGATGGAATGGACTCTCCATCTTCATCATATTTCAGATTGACATACTCTTCTAATTCATATTCCTCTTTGACGTTACCTAACCATATAGATACTATTCCTTGTTTTTCCATTAGTAATACACACTCCTATTTTAATCTTAATCCATCTGGCAGCGATGAAATACCGCCTTCCAATCTATAGTTAGCCCAATTATTCAGCCTTCTTATAAATGTTTTGTAGTCACTTGATGTATCAATAATTGCCAATAACTCATTATGTGCTTTTGTAGACCCAAAACCTCCATGGGACCCTTTTGGATTAACAAATTTAACATCAGATATTGCAGTTCTTAAATCTTTTATTTTTTCAGCATTAATATTCCAATACTTGAACTTTGGAGCCCTAGATACCAAATGCCATTCATGTAATCCTCCTGGGGCCTGCCAAAATCTATCTTTGTGCAAGTATACCAGAACAAATTTTTAATGGTGATGGCAACACGACAAACCTCCCTGAATCTGGCAAGCTGACTCTCAAGTTGGGCTTGTCCACTCCCGGATTCATGCAGTGTCTCCTGAGTTGGGCGCGCCCCTCTCCCGTCTTCCCGCCTCTGTCTACCGAGTTAAGGGCGCGCTCTCCCGTCTTCTCGCCGCTGTCTACCGAGTTTCTCCATTATATAACGCTTCTCGTACTATTATTATGACTAAACTTATAAATCGCAATCAGAAAGAGGGCTGCAGCAAATGCAAATAAGATGAGTATATTTAAATACAAGCTGCCAAATGTGCTCCCTTCCTGCAGTTTCGTTAAGGTATCTAACGTCCACCGCTGTGGCAGGAACTCGGATATTTTCTGAATCGATTCTGGCATGACTTCTACCGGCCAAAAACAGCCTGATAGCATAACGGTTGGCAAAATCACCAAATTCATCAAAGCCTTGGATGAGCCCCGACTATTGGAAAATGCCACAATTACCAGTGATGCACCAACAGAAATCAGTGAAAAAATCGCCATAACCACCAGCACCTTCCAAAACGGAACATTTAAATCGATTTGAAAGACATAAGTCAGTAGAACAAGCGTAATGATCACTTGAGCAAACATCACCATCATATTTACGATGATATTGGAAAGAATATATTTCCGTGCTGTAATCGGTGTCGACAATAATCGAAAGTACGTCCGATTTTCCTTTTCAGCTAAAATAATTTCCGATAAGTTGGCTGCTGACAACATCATAATCATGATCAAAAACCCAAATGAATATAGTGTCGTATTTTTGCTAGTGGATGAATCCGCTAATGTGTTTGTTGTCAATTGAAAATCCGCTTGTTGATAATCTTTATACATGTTTGCAAACGTGTCTGGATCTCCATCGGCGGCTTTTCCAAGTGCGGATAAATTATCAATATACTGGTATAAATACGATTTTACAAAACCGGTCACACTTTCTCCTTTGATCGATGTTAATCCAATATGGTCTGGGGCTCCGGCCAACACACTTTTTGAATATCCCTGTTCCAAAGTAATGACACCGTCCACCTTCCGTGATGTCACGTTTTCCGTTATATCACCCTTCTGCAATTCCTTTACCTGAATATTGTCCAATCCTTTTAAAAAGGCAATGGTTTCAGTAGCAATCGATCCTTCATCCTGATTCACCACACCAATGGTCATTTCACTCTCCTGCCCGCCAACAGCAAGCAACGCAACCAATATACCCGCAATCGGTGCCGCCAAATATAATAGAATATTCTTCTTGTATCGAAATGTCGTTCGTAGTGTTTTCCCAATCAGCCATAATATATCCCTCACTATAATCCCTCCCGTCGTCTTAGTGATATCGTTGCAATCAGCAGGAACAACATTGCAAGACCTATATTCATTCCAATCGCCGGCAGTACGGATGATAGGTCGTTGGCATAAATGGTTTTAAATAGTGCATCATTTTCCCATGTAAGTGGAGACAAATTGGTGATCACTTGTAACACACCATCAGCATCGTCAATTGGAAAATATGCTCCGCCAAAGAAGGAGGCCAATTGAATGACAATCATGATTACCATCGCTGGGCCAGCCGGAGTTTTAATTAAAAACGAGAGCCCCAATCCAAAACTTACGGCAAGGATAACTTCGGTCAGCAGTACAAGGAATATCATCCCCCAATGATCTCCCCAATTCGCGTGGAATACGAGCTTACTAAAAACAACAACCAATGCAACACAAACCATATTAATGACAATGCTGCCTAATACTTTGCCAATAAAAATGTCACGTTTATGAATCGGCGCAACCATTAATCGACTTGCCGTATTCCATGAACGTTCACTGGTAATCAAACCGCTCGCCGATATTGCCCCGTATAACGCAATCATTGTTGTCATCACGATCGCATAATAATCCATCGAGCCCGGCTGTTTCGTCGGAAGGATGGCATGATCATTGATATAATCGTGTTTGGACGGCGCCGCAAATACAGTATCAGCCTTGTTTGGTGCCACCTTTGTAACCTCGGTTATTAAATTGTACCTGTCTACAAAAGACGTAAGCATCCCCTGTAAAATACTGCCCTTTATACTGTTTTGATCATTTACAAATAAGTGGAAACCCGCTTGATCAATCGAAACATAACCATCTGCTTTTCCTTGCTTTACCAAGTCCATTCCGTCTAAACTATCTTTGACCGGGGTAAAATCAATCCCGGATTCCGCTACTCCCTTCGTAAATGCCTCAAACGGTTGCGTAAGACTATCATTGGTGTTGTCATACACCACATCCATTTCATCAATCGAAATATCCTCATTAAATGCTCCAGTCAATGCCGTACCAAGCACAAGCATAAGAACAATTGGTAACGCAAGCATAAATACCAATGTCCGAATGTCGCGAAAGTCATGTTTCATTTCTTTCCAAGCGATTTGCAATATGTTCATCGGATTACCTCCTTTCCTTATGCGTCGCGTAAATTTCTCCCTGTCAATGTTAGGAATACAGTTTCCAAATTTGGTTCCTTTTCATCCAGTGTGCGAATTTCGATTTGATTGTTGATAAAATAAGCGATAATTTGGTTTAAATTATTAACACCTAATTCCGTCGTGATTTGCACCGTATTTTCGACTACATTGATGTTTGCTACCCCTTGGATCGCTTGAATGGCCGTCACATCGATCGCTTCTACGGACTGAACAGTGATAAAAATTAATTTGGAATCAGTAATTAATGATTTCAATTGTTCTTTGGTGCCCTCGGCAATGATTTTTCCATGATCAATAATTGCAATGCGTGTGCAGATTTCCTCAACCTCTTCCATGTAGTGGCTTGTATAAATAATCGTACAGCCCATCTCATTCAGTTTACGTACTGAAGTTAAAATATAATTTCTTGATTGCGGATCAATCCCGACAGTCGGCTCATCCATAATAATCAGCTTTGGTTGATGGGCAATAGCACAGGCGATGTTGAGCCGACGTTTCATCCCGCCGGAAAATGTTTTCGGATAACTCTTTTGTTTTTCAGTAAGCCCGACAAATTTCAAAGCTTCTTCCGTTCGATCTTGCAATTTCTGCCCGCGCAGACCGTATAAACCGGCGAAAAATCTTACATTCTCATAAGCAGTCAGATCTTCATAAATTGCTAATTCCTGTGGCACCAGCCCAATATGTTTCTTAATGAATTCGCTATGTTTACTGGTTTCTTTGCCCAGAATCATGATTGACCCATTATTTTTCCGTAATAAACCCGTGACCATATGAATAACCGTACTCTTCCCCGCTCCATTAGATCCAAGAAAGCCGAATATTTCACCCTCGGCAATGGATAGTGACATATTATCAACTGCAATAAAATCACCAAATTTCTTTGTCAGATCCTTTATCTCCAAAATATTCATCGTTTCACCTCTTTGGCTGATTAACTACTCTGTTATTAGTATAAAAAAAAGAACGCACCAGCATAAGTGCATTCATTCATTATCTGACATGAAGTTTTTCATGTTTTTTATTTCCAGCCACCGACTAACTTCTGGGCTCGGGGCACGACCGCACAAGTTTCAATGTGAATCCGCCAGATTGTTTGCGTGCCTGGCATTCAAACAGTTATTGAATTGGCAATAGTGTGGTTACCGAAAATCCATCCTTGCCATCAATGATGATTTTCCCGTCTAATGCAGCTGTACGTTCTTCCATGCCGATAATGCCTAACCCTTTTTCGATTTTTTCCGTACCTTGTCCATCATCCTTCACTTCCACTTTAATCAATTTATTTAGCACCTTCACATCAACCGTAATTTGCGTACTGTTTTCCGCATACTTCAGCGAGTTGGTTAACGCTTCAGTGATGTTCTCTTGAATAATCTTCCATTGAAATGAGGTTATCCGTTCCATATTTCCGTTATAGGTGAGAACCGTATGTTTTTCATGCTTGGCAGCAAATTCATCGAGATATAGTTTTAATCGATTAATCCCGACCTGTTCGGTTGTTGGTTTCATATTTTTCAAAGTCAACCGAATACGCTCAATACCATCCTGTGTAATCCCAATGGCGTTTTGCAACAATTCCTCCGCCTTTTCCTGGTCTATCTTCAGCAAACGTTTGGTTGCCTCCATTTGAATCAGTGCACCGGTAATCGCATGTCCAATATCATCGTGAATTTGCTGGGAAATACGATTTCGTTCTTCCAATTTAAATGTATAGGCAGACTGCTTCATAAACACGTCATTTTCATTGATCTGCTTCATCAATTTATGCTGCGTCACCCGCATCGCATCTAATTGCTCTTCACTTTTTACAAGCTTGTGATGATACATTTTTCCCATGGTATATGTAAGAAACGTGTAAACTGCCACCAACATATAGACAGGCTGTATTTCAACTGATATGTAAAAGACAGGAATAATAGCAAAAACGAATGGGAGTATCTTCCGGGCAGTCCATTGGTCAAACAATTCAATGATTGATAACGGAACCAATAATATAAAAAATGGACTAACATGAATGCTCGCAATGACGGATAACACCATTGAAGCCAGCAAAAATAAGGTAATAAACGTTCGTCGCCTGAATAGATGCAAACTAATATTGATACAGATGTAAAGCAACAGTAAAAACACATCCCAGGAAATTCCTGTTGTTTGTTGATAAACAAAGGTTAACACGATAAAGAAAATGAGGACGAGTTTATTGATAATGGTCCAGCGTTCCATCTCAATACACGTTTCCCGTTAAATAATAGACAGCAATTTGGGTGCGATGCTTCAAGCCTGTTTTCCCAAGAATTGTTGTAATGTAATTGGCGACCGTTCCTCCTGAGATATACATATGTTCCGCAATTTCCTTATTGGAGTAACCCTTTGCGATATAACCCATAATTTCTAATTCGCGCTCGGTAAACAAATTTTTATCAATCTTTGTCTCCTTTTCTTGTTGGTGTCCACTGGATAAACTGGATTTGATTTTATCAAGCATTTCATCCTGGATAATGCTTGTGCCGTGATAAACACTCTTAAGGGCATCACGAATTCGCTCCGGGTCATTGTTCTTCAGCAAATACCCTTTGGCACCGTTTTTGATTGCGCCTAGTATGTAATCATCATCGTCAAAGGTTGTTAATATAACTGGTTTTGCTTTTGTTGACTCCACAATCTGCTTGGTCGCTTCTACCCCATCCATCCGCGGCATCCGTACATCCAATAATGCAATATCCACATCATGTTCCTTGCAATATTCCACAGCCTCTTGCCCGTCATTTACCAGTGCTAGCACTTCAAACTCTTCATAGGTAGATAAAATGATATTTAAACCTTCACGGATAAATGAGTTGTCATCCGCGATAATAATTTTAATGGGCATGCAGTATCCCTCCCGTTCGTGCATCTTTTATACGGAATGTTTCTTGTTACTCAAAATTATAATGGCAATACAGAGGTTTGGCAATTTTGCGCATGCCTGACAACCGAGCACTAAGAATAGTTCAGCACTGCTGCATTAAAGTTTAAAAACCTTTGGATCAAACTCTAGCTTTGAAAAAAATTTTGAAGCACCTTTATAGTATCACCTAAATCTATATGATAAGGTAAATATATAGTAAGTATTAAAGGAGATTACCATTCATGTCAAAAGAACATTGGGACAACAGCTTCTCCGATACAGACTATGTTTATGGAGAAACTGCAAATGTCTTTATTCAAGATAAAAGCAACATCATCCCGGAACATGCAAAAATTGGCTGCTTTGCGGAAGGAGAAGGCAGAAATGCAGTTTACTTGGCCACATTAGGTCATGATGTAACAGCATTTGACCAATCAGAAGTTGGCCTGGAAAAAACAAATGCATTGGCCGCGAAAAATAATGTGGATGTCAAAACAGTAGCGCTTGACCTGGCGAAAGAAAAGGTGCAAGAAAATCAATTTGATGCTGCGATTATGGTATTTGGACATGTTCCAAAATCTGACCAGTCATTTTTAATTAATAGCTTAATCGGCTCTGTCAAACCAGGTGGGTATGTGATGTTTGAAGTATATTCCGAAGAACAACTGAAATACGGAACAGGTGGACCTCCAACAAAGGAGATGCTATATGACCCCAAAGATTTGCTGAAATGGATCAGTGATTACAAGGTTCTGCATTTCTATTATGGAGAAGCAGAACGACATGAGGGGAAAAAGCACAGTGGGGATTGCCATGTAATTCAGGTTGTTTTACAAAGGTAATCACAAAAATGGGGAGTAGTGCTGATGTATATCTACTCCCTTTGTTTTACCCGGATCCGCTATGAATGACCGGCTTGCCAAGGCCTCGATACAGTCGATTTCCGCTTTCCACCTTTAGGCAGGTCCTTCTTATTTACGATCCTCGGTTCCATTCCACGTTCAACTCTCTTTTTCACTCGACTATCCATACGAAAGGTGATCGGTGGCTTAAATAACCGCTTTGCTTTCCGTTTACATTCAGGGCATTCCGCTTCCCGTTTATTTCCTTTCATCCCTTGATACCATAGAGTGAATTCACCACAACTTTCACAACGAAATGTATAGTTTGCCATACCTTATCCCTCCGTACTACTTAGGCAAAATATCCTTATTAAAAATATCCTTTGGCAAGGCGATGGTACAACAAGAGTTAGGAATATCCACAACACCGGCCAGATGTCCTTGCACTGGAGCCGAACCTAATAACATGTATGCCTGTTCACCAGTAAATCCGTGTGATTTCAAGAATTCAATCGCATTTAAACAAGCATTCCGATAAGCGGTATTTGCATCAAGATACGTTTGTTTGCCACTGAATTCATTTACCGATACCCCTTCAAACACAATAAACTCATTATAATGCGGCATAACCGGTCCTGGTCTAAATGCGGGATTGTTCTTAATTTGATATTTCGCCATCCCGCCTTTGATTACATCAACACGTAAATCAATCCATCCTGGCATTTCAATACCACCGCAAAATGTAATTTCCCCATCTCCTTGAGAAAAGTGCAGGTCACCTACCGAAAGTTTTGCACCATCGACAAATACTGGAAAGTAAACCTTGGAACCTTTGGACAACTCCTTAATGTCACAGTTTCCTCCATTTTCCCGGGGTGGAACAGTTCTTGCACCTTCTTTCGCCACACGATCAAAATCTTTACCCCTCAGACTGCCGAGTACCGCATTTTCCCTTGTTGGAAGGTTGGCCAGCGGTGGTACACGATTTGGATCACTGTCAACCAGTTCCTGTTCCCTTCTATTCCATTCGTCAAGCATTTCCTGTGATGGAGCAACACCAATAAGTCCAGGATGAATAATACCGGCAAATTCTACATTTGGCACATGTCTTGATGTCGCATAAATACCATTAAAGTCCCAAATCGATTTCGCCGCTTCCGGATAATGGTCTGTTAGAAAGCTACCTCCATTTTCTTTGGAAAAAATCCCGTTAAATCCCCATTCATGTGCAGCAAACGTACCAATATCCAGAATATCCACGACTAGTAAATCACCTGGTTCTACGCCATTTACATAGACTGGCCCACTAAGCACATGAACTCGGTTTAATTGCACATCACGAATATCGGACGGATCATCATTATTACTTATTTGTCCATCCGTCCAATCTAAACATTCCATACGAAACGATTCCCCTGGGTCAACAGAAAACACTGCGGGTATATCTGGATGCCAACGATTATGTCCCACCATATCCTGCTTATCCATCTTCTTATTCAAATCTACTTTAAAGATCTTTTTGGGCATATCTCCATCTCCTTCAAACAGTTTATAATAAATGATTGCATTTAAATAAAAGTATGTTTGCAAGGAGAGATTTATGATTGATGCATTCAACCCTAACCACAATCATTCAGCTACCTGCTGATTTCAATTTTTACGTTATCTTGTCCCCTATTTTTATTCGATCGATCTGTTATTGACACAACAATCATAACCACAATGTTAACTACGATTCCATACAAAATCGGATTACTTGAAGACAGTCCTTCAATGGCAAGACCACCTAGAATAACTAATGCACTAATCAGGATCGACCAAAAAGCGGCTTTGGCAGTAGCTCTTTTCCAGAATAACCCCAATAAGATTGGCACAAAAATCGATCCCGCCAATAAAGCATACGCTACATCAATCGCAACCAGTAATTCTTGTATCCATAACGCAACGACGATTGCTATCATCCCGACAATGAACGTTGTAACACGTGATAATAACAAAAATTGACGATCCGAAATATTTTTGAAGAAATGGTCTTTTAAAATATCTTTTGAGATTAAGGTTGAAGAGGCCAGCAATGTACCAGAGGCGGTGGACATGATTGCTGCGGCTACTGCTGCAAAAACAATACCTAAAAGTCCTGATGGCAATGTCGCAAAAGCCATACTCGTAAAGACATTTTGTGTGTCCGCTATATTTGGCAGAATGATAAGCGCACACATACCGATGAGAATCATAGCCATGGAATACAACAAGCTATAGATCCCAACCAGAACTCCACCTATACGTGCTGTATTGAGACTTTTTGCAGTAAAATAGCGTTGCCAAATGTCCTGTCCAACCATCATTCCAAGTGTAAAGGTTACTAGATATTGGATAATTTGCTTGAATCCAATAGCCGAAAAATCAAAATATGAGCTTGGAAGTTGAGCTGTTAGTTCGCCAAATCCACCTGCTTTCGACAAGCTAATTGGTAGCATGATTAGGAATATACCAGCCGTCATAATGGAGAATTGAATAATATCTGTCATGGAAACAGACCACATGCCACCAAGAATAGTATAGAAAAACACAACTCCTCCACCGATTAGCATGGAAAAAGTTAAATTCCAATCAAAAATAGCACTCAAAAGCGCACCAATTGCTATAACTTGGGTAACACTTACCATTAATGTATAAATGGCTGCAATAACTGCTCCAATTAACTTTGATTCGATGCCAAAAAGCTTACCAAGTAACTCGCTAATTGTCATTAATTGATATCCAGTTACCTTTTTTAAAAGAAGAAGGCCAAATAACGTAATCCCCAGACCCATTGAAAAGACGAACCAAACACCAGAGAATCCGCTTTCATATCCAAGCTGCGCAGATCCAATGGTTGATGAGCCACCAAGAAATACAGCAGTCAGGCAGCCAAACAGCATGAATACACCAAGATTTCGTCCGGCCAGAATATACATTTCAGAAGTTTTTGCTTTTATGGTACCAAGTATTCCGACTACAACGAGAACCGCAAAATAAATAATAATAATGGTCATGTCAATCCAAGTCATTTATCTCCCACCTTTCCTGGTTCTAAAATATGATTGAACAATTCAAATATAGTCTTTTCGATCATGTCTGCAAAACTATCTTAGGAGCCTTGTTCCTGCAGTATACATATTAAACTTTCTAATAAATAGCAGATAAGAACTCCACAAGTGGAAGTTCTTACCTTATCATATCTACTTTCACATCCTGTTCGGCACGTTTTTTCATTGCTATCAACGTAATCATCTCAAAAATAACGGACGATGCTGCAACCGCAGTAATTTCTCCACTATCATAGCTTGGTAATACTTCTACTAAATCAAAACCTTTAATATCAAGCCCATTCAGGCCCCGGACATATTCCAATGCTTCATAACTTGTAGGGCCGCCAACTTCTGGTGTCCCTGTTCCTGGTGCATACGCTGGGTCAAGGAAGTCAATGTCATAAGTAACGAATACTGGACGATCACCTGCACGGGCATGGATTCGTTCCATCACTTTGTCATAACCAATTTCTCTAACTTCTTTCATTGGAATGACTTCATATCCAAGATCCCTCGCATCCTCTATATCTTCCGGACCATAAAGTGGACCACGCATTCCGACCTGTATGGAATGTTCCACATCAATTAATCCTTCTTCAACTGCCCGGCGGAAAGGCGTTCCATGCACATATTTTTCACCAAAATAGTTATCCCATGTATCACTGTGTGAATCAAAGTGGACTAATGCAATCGGTCCATATTTTTTAGCAAATGCTCGCAAATGACCCAATGTAATCGAATGATCCCCACCCATCATAACGGGAATGATTTCTTTGTCCAAAATTGGCTCCAGTGCCTGAACAATATTGTCATAGGTCCGATGAATATTTCCCGGAATGATGTCAATATCTCCATAATCGACTCCCGAACAATAATCAAAAATATTAATATCCTGATCAGGGTTATACGGACGTAGTAAAACCGAAAAATCACGGATATGTTGCGGACCATAACGTTGCCCGGTACGATTGGATGCAGCTGTATCAAATGGCACACCGATCACAGCAAAATCCACATCTTCTGTTGTCGGTAAATATTCCAGTCTCATAAATGTACGTGGACCGGTATACCGGGGTGATTTTGACGAATCTTTTGGTTGATGCATAAAAATTCCCTCCTATCGAATACACCTCATACTATTGCAAATTTCATGCCACTTTTAATTTCCCAATTTAATCGGTTTCATCATATCCGTTTAATTCATTATTGAATCAACCAACAGACCATCAATTCAAAATGAATCAATTGATTCATTTTGAATTGATTTGGTATTCTTTTAACCGGCGAACGACTGTAGACTGGCTTAAGCCAAGATATTTTGCCATCTCATACGTTGTTTTGTACTGTCGATATGCCCGTTTTAACCAGTTTTTTTCTACTTCTCTTAATGCTTCCTGCAATGTCAAGCCTTGCTGTTCAAAAGCCTCCGTTGTCCACTCTTCTGCAGGTAACCCTACCTTATCCGTTTCTTCAACAAAAGGTAGATTGGATGGATAAATCACGTTTGAAGTCGATGTTATAACTAACCGTTCCATTAAATTTTCCAGTTCACGAACATTGCCAGGCCAATCATAGTTTTGTAGAATTGCAATTGTAGATGGATGAAGAACCTTATTCGTTTCATATTTATGGTTAAAAATAGCTAAATAATGCTGCGTGAAATGATAGATATCTTCCTTTCTTTCCCGTAAAGGCGGAACGATAATTGGAATCACATGCAAACGATAAAACAGGTCCTTTCTAAATTTACCTTGTGACACCATTTCCTCCAAATTCTGATTGGTTGCTGCAATAAGACGGAAATCAACATCCTTTCCCGTAGATCCACCAATTCTGGTAATTCGCTTTTCCTGCAAAACCTTTAGAAGTTTTACTTGAATAGCTAATGGCAGTTCAGCAATTTCATCAAGAAACAATGTACCTTGATCTGCAAGCTCAATCATGCCGGGTTTACCGTTTTTATCAGCCCCTGTAAAAGCGCCGGGTTCATAACCAAAAATTTCCGATTCAAATAGCGTGTCCGGAATTGCCCCACAATTCACTTCCATAAAGGATTGATTCTTCCGCTGACTTTTATCATGTAACATATGCGCAATGACATTTTTCCCAACTCCCGATTCACCAAGTAACACGACAGTAGCATCAGAAGCTGCAACCCGTTGTACCATATGATAAATGTCCTGCATGGTTTTACTTTTAGTCACTATTTCATCTGCTTTGCTTTCCTTTTCTCTTAATTCTTCAATTTCCGATTCGTACCGCAACATTTTTATTCGCAGTTGTTCATAGTCCTCTCTCAACTGTTGGATTTCCGTTAAATCATGGGAAAAGCTGATAATCCTGACAATTTTTCCGCTACTGTTTGTTAGTGGGATCCCGGTTGCCATAACAACTTTATTCGTCGGTGTTTTCTGCATAACCTGTACTTCTTTTCCCTCACGCAACACTTTTGCCGTTACGGATGGATAAAAAATATATTCCTTTTCCAATTGAAAGACTGTCTTACCGATTAAATCTTCCTTGGTCTTTCCGTAAATGCTAAGACAATTCGCACTTACTCGTAACACTTTCCCCTCTCCATCTGTAACTACAATATTATCATTGGATGCATCGAGGATTCCGTCTAATTCTATTTTTAGAAGTTCAAAATCTGACATTCATTTATCCACCTTTCTTATCGACTATTATAATTATTTTAACATTTCTTGTAGATCTTACACCCCCTATTCTTTACTTGTTCATTTATGATTGTTGTTATTAGATAAATGGGAATTGACAGAGTTATACTTACTTGAAATTTTTAAAACACAATTATTTTTTAAATACAGTATTACTATAAATGTATGGATAAGGCGGAGTGATTGCAATGTATACAACCAAGGATCTAATTACTGATTTTGCAGAATTCAACAGCTGGGTAGAGCAGCTGCAAGAAGTGAATGAGAAACTATTCTTTGCACCCATTGCTCCAGGAAAATGGTCGACAGCCGAAATCATCAGTCATATCACTTTTTGGGATCAATACATTTTGGATGAAATGTTGCCACAGATGAAAGCGGATGCGGATATTAACAGCATCGATATTGAGACAATGAATAAGCGGGCAGCGGTTTATGCGAAGTCAGGGGTTACAAAACAAAATCTGCTGGAGGCCCAAGTGCATGGAAGAAAAGAACTTATTTCCGCGTTGGAAAGGAAACAGGAAGAGGATTTCTTTGCAACCTTCATCTTAAATGGGGAAAAAATTGATGAATACTCAGGCTACCCACATTCCATGTTCAATTATTTCTGCGCTTTTATATGGCATGATCATCATCATAAAGAGCAAGTGGATAATTTTTTGGCCAAGGAGCAAGTGTAATGCAGGTATAGATTCGTCAATAGGTGCGTGAATCACACACGAGGCTGGGACATAACTAGCCAAAAATAGTAAATAAAAAGGTTCCAAGCAAATCAAAAGTTTGCTTGGAACCTTTTTTGTGGAGTTGTTTCTATCTTCCGGTACTAATTTACTGTTCGTGGCGGTGTACTTTCTCAAGTTCACCGCCATCAATGCAATTCCTAATTCATTTTTCACTTTCTGTTTTCCTCTAACGGAAAAACGAGTGAAACGCAAATTAGCCTTCAGAAAGCCGAACGCTGGTTCTACATCGATTTTACGTTTTCCGTAAATTTCACCAGTTTTCTCGTCTGAAAGCTTCGCACGTACATATTCTTTTTGGGATTCCCACTTTTCATTAATGTAGACTCTTCGGTTGTTCCCTTCTTTTGCTTTCGTGCATAAATCGCGGAGTGGACAGCCCGAACAGTGCTCACATTCGTACACTTTAAATTCACGGGTGAATCCGTACCTGTCTGTTCGTTTGGAATGATGACTAAACCGTATTTTCCGTCCATTTGGGCACAGAAAAGTATCTTCGTCCTCATTATAATCCCAATTATCTACATGAAAAGCGTTGTCCTTATGCTTCTTTTTCTTCTCCTTTCGATATTGATTGTATGTAATAAGTGGCGTTCGATTTCG